>JACQWN010000215.1 GCA_016209245.1 Bacteroidia bacterium | reverse complement strand
ACCGCTTAATGTTTGTACATTACTTGCGGTAATTATTACATCTGTAACTTTAACATTAAAAGGTACGATGAATTTTAATATCTTAACCGGCAACTGTGGAGCGCCCTCTTCTTCGGTTAAAAATCCGTCTTTTATTAACACAATGTCGAAAGACTGTTCGGAGTCGAAAATCAATTCGCTATCGAAAGTCTGAACCTGCCCGATATACTGGGCATAAATAAGTTCGCTGCATAAGAGCAGAAACCCTGCAATTAAAATCTTTACTTTTTTCATAACATTTGATTTTAGGTTAAAAATAATTATGGGTTTTAGTCAATTATTATTTTACCAGTGTTTATTATAACTGATTTGCATTTCAATTGATACGAATATACGCCTTTATGTAGTTGTTTTGTATTGATGGTAGTAACGCTATTTTCAATATTATCCAAATATACCGGACATCTGCCGAGTAAATCATATAAATAAAAACTTAAAGGTTTTTTGTTCATTAAGCCATAGTCTAAACAAAGATGGATTGTATTATTTTTTTGCTCATAAAATACAGTGGTTACGGTATTATTACCATCCAGCTTCTTTATACTTACCGGTCCCCCGCCATTAGTAGTTTTATAAATATTGTAATCGTGTATGGCATATCCTACATCGGCGTTTACAAAAAAAAGTGTTCGTGCTGGCTGGTGCAAGCTTATTTCCCAATTGTTACCGCCGTCGGTAGTTCTGATTATAGCGCCGTCGGCCATATCGTCTATTGCAATAAAACCAATATTTACATTAGGAAAACTTATACTTAATAACCCGCTTTCATTTAAATAAGTATCCGGTGTATTTATCGGTAAAATCGTCCAGTTTAACCCGCCATCGTAAGTCCTTAAAAAACATCCTCCATTGCCTCCTACATAACCGGTATCTTTATTAAGAAAATAAATAGAATTGAAAGTTTCATAAGTACCAAACTGTTGATATGTCCAATTGAGACCACCGTCAGTTGTTTTCAGAATAGAGCCTTCATTACCTGCAACATATCCAATAGTATCATTTATAAAAAAAATTGACCATAAACTTGAAATGTCGTCAAATATATGTTCAGTCCAGTTCATACCCCCATCCGTTGTCTTATAAAAAACTCCGCATGTATCGTTCTGACCTACTCCATAACCTAAATTGGAGTTAACAAAATATATTGCCTCTATATAGGGTAAAGTGTCCTGTAAATTCCAGGTTATACCGCCATCTAACGTCTTATAAAAAAGTGTTTTATAAGAATAATTAATGCTATTAACGAATCCTGTGTCGGCATTTATAAAGAACAACGATTTGATGAGAGCAGTTTGCCCAACATTGTAAAATGTCCAGTCAGTTCCGCCATTGGTGGTTTTAAGAATACTACCATTATCGCAACCGATATACACGGTATCCGGATTAATACAATAAATAGAATACATTAAATTACTTCCGCCTGTACTCAGTTGTTCCCTGGGCATAACCGGTTAAATTGCACATCAGCAGCGCAAATGCAATAACAAATTTTATTTGTTTCATAGTTGTGGTTTTTAAGAAAAATAATAGATGTTAAATTCAAGTTGCATTAATTACTTGAATTTAGGAATTATCATTAATATATATTTTGTTAATCATCTTCCGTATCGAATTCCACAGTCAGTAAACTTTGTCGTAAAGTATTATATATCAAAGGTTTGAGCAATACCGGATAATTTGCATTTACCCAGATTGTATTATTGTAATCGCCTGTGAAATACATTATTCTCTCGAACTTTACTTCTTTAACGGTGAACGAAACAACATATAACATTCCATGCTTTCCATCATCGGTATTGATTTCTTCTTTACTGACCAATTCAACATTTTGACTTGCAAAATGCACATCGGTCATACCGTCAACAATCAATGGATAAGCTGTTCCTTCAATCTCATTGACTTGTATAGTCGAAGCGGATTTTTGGTGAATAAAGCCCTTTATTTGTTCGTTGGGCAGAAAGTACTTTGGCGGTATCATCCTTACTTTTGTGCCTGGCACATGTATTATTGTATCCTGCAATTCGGCTTTTTGGGCTGAAAGAACCAATGGGCAGATAATGGCAATAAGAAATAATAAAAAGAAGGTATATGTTCGTTTCATATTAATTATTTTTCGTTTTTTAAATCAAATAACCAAATTGATTATACGAAAAATTCTAAATAAAGTTTCGTTAAATATAAAAAATTTGGAGTATTCAAATTATTGACATAACTTTGCCCTGTCTTTCACTTAAAAAATTATTTTTGTATGAAAACATTAGTCGAGCTTTGGGCAATCGTTGCCTTATTATTCCTTTGGTCTTGCAAGCAGGAAGTGAAATTTGAAACAAAGACCGCCACAGACAAAAACGGTTATATTTATGAATATGTAACCGACGATCCTTTTCAGGCCAGAATCTATACCCTTAAGAATGGACTGAAAGTCTATCTGACAGATAATAAAAATGAACCGCGCATTCAGGGGTTGATAGCCGTCAGGGCTGGTTCAAAAAATGATCCGCCCGAAACTACCGGATTAGCTCATTATTTCGAACATATGATGTTTAAAGGAACGGATAAAATAGGCACTATTGACTGGCCTAAAGAAAAAGTCATGATAGAACAGATATCCGGGCTTTTTGAAGAACATCGCACGACAACAGACACATTAGTTAAAAAGAAAATCTATGCAAAAATTGACAGTATTTCAAATATTGCAGCCCTGTATGCCGTTGCCAACGAATACGACAAGATGTCTTCTTCTATCGGCGCTAATGGCACAAACGCCTGGACAAGCGATGAAGAAACCGTTTATATGAACAATATCCCATCGAACGAATTGGGAAAATGGCTCATGCTCGAACGCGAACGCTTCAATAACCCTATATTGAGGATATTCCACACGGAACTGGAAACTGTTTACGAAGAATTTAACCGTGCACAGGACAGTGATTACCGGAAAGCCGACGAAGCACTGATGAAAGAATTGTTTAAAAAACATCCATATGGCACTCAAACTACCATCGGGAAAGCTGAACACCTGAAAAATCCATCTATGGTCAATATTTTGAATTTTTTTAAAACCTACTATGTGCCTAACAATATGGCAATTTGTATGTCGGGCGACCTCGATTATGATAATACTATTTGCCTTATTGACAAATACTGGGGTGACATGAAACCCGCTGAAACCTTCCCCCCTTTTACTTTTGAAAAGGAAGACCCGATTGCCAAACCGGTAATTAGAGAAGTGCTTGGTCCTGACGCCGAGTTTGTTAACATAGGGTATAGACTCAACGGCGTTGATTCTTTAATTGATATTGACCTGGTACAAAAGCAAAAAGTACTCGACGCTTATGCCTATTCAAACATAGAGAAAGATTACGGATATTTTGTGATGTCGGGCAATCCCCGTGAAGGTCAATCGCTCGATGAAGTCAGAGATCTGCTGCTTGCCGAGCTCGACAAAATTAAAAAAGGCGAGTTTGACGACTGGTTGCCCCAGGCTATTATCAATCAGATGCAACTGGAAAGGATTGAACAACTGGAATCAAACTGGAAAGTTTTTTCATTCGTAAATACCTTCATCAATGAACAACCTTGGGCAGATTACGTATCCTTTATTGACGATATTGAAAAAATCACTAAGGAACAGATAGTAAAATTTGCCAATGACCATTTCGCCGACAATTATATTACGGTGCTTAAACGTACCGGGAAAGACGAAAATGTCGTTCATGTTTCTAAACCGCCTATTACCAAAGTAACCCTAAACCGGGACAGTGAATCGGAATTCCTGAAACAATTTACCTCGATCGAATCCGAAAGGATAAAGCCTGTTTTTCTTGACTTTGAAAAAGAAATCGGTAAAACAACATTAAATTCATCCATAGAGCTGAATTATATTAAAAACATTACCAATGAACTGTTCAGTCTGAATTATATAGTGGATATGGGCAGCGACCATGATAAAAAGCTGGCTCTCGCCGTCAAATATCTTCCGTACATAGGAACATCAAAATATTCGCCGGCTGATTTCCGCAAAGAGCTTTTCAAATATGGACTGCGGCTTAACGTATATACCGATGATGACCGTTCGTATATCTTTGTTTCAGGGCTGAATAAATCGTTTGAAAAGGGAATGGAGCTGCTCGAACATATCCTCGCTGAAGCCAAATCGGACCAAAAAGCTTATGACGATCTGGTGGAGGGTATCATTAAAGAACGGGCAGATAATAAATTGAACAAATATTATATCTTATGGCAAGCAATGTACAATTACGGAATATATGGGACCAAATCACCTTTTACCAATATTTTGACTACCGAAGAATTGAAAAAAATCAATCCCGCTGAACTGACCGGTATCCTGAAAAAATTTCTGTCATATAAACACAAGATCTTCTATTATGGACCCATGGAGATAGCAGAAGCGAAAAACCTTATTGATAAATATCATACCGTTACCGGCAGTCTTGCCGACTATCCCCAAGCTTTGAAATTTACAGAACAGGCGATATCCCAAAACAAAGTCTATCTGGTTAATTACGATATGGTTCAAACCAACATTGTTCTGCTTGCCAAAGATGTTTTATTTAATAAAGATATTATCCCCGACGCCCGGCTTTACGGAGATTATTTCGGCAGCGGTCTTTCCTCTATCTTTTTCCAGGAAATACGCGAAGCCAAAGGACTTGCCTATTCGGCTTCCTCTTCTTTTTCCATCCCGCAGAAGCCGGATAAATCGCATTACTTGTCGGCCTTCATTGGTACACAACCCGACAAATTTACCGATGCAACCGATGCTATGCTGAACATTCTGAACAATATGCCGAAAACTAAAAAACAATTTGATTTCGCACGTGAAGCCATCATGAAAAATATCGAATCACAACGTATAATCAAAGAGAATAAATTCTGGACCTACCTTAGCAACTTAGATCGGGGGATTACTTACGATATCCGCAAAGATGTTTATGAAAAGGCGGCAAATACAAACATTGATAAATTTGGAAAATTTTTTGACGAGCATGTCAAAGGAAAAAACTATATTATTCTAGTGATGGGAGACAAGAAAAAGCTCGACAAGAAAATCCTCGCCAGATACGGGGAAGTAAAAGAACTTAGTCTCGAGGAAATATTCAATTACTGATTATAATAGTCGTGGTTCGACTTGGAGTCGCACCCCGGGGCTATTATAAAAACGGATTGGTTCTTCTTTCTTTCCCGATAGTAGTAATTGGCCCATGCCCGGGATAAACCTTCACATCGTCGCTTAAAATAAATAATTTTTGTCTGATTCCGTTTATGAGCTGTTCATGATTGCCACCAGGGAGATCGGTTCTTCCAATGCTACCGTCAAAAAGAACATCGCCGACAATAACAAATTTTTGCGATTCGTTATAAAATACAATGCTGCCGGGAGAATGTCCTGGAACAAGGTAAACATGCAGCGACGAATCGCCGAATTGTATTATATCATTATCATTTATGGGCTTGGTAATTGCCGGAGGATTTTCTTCTAATGTAAAACCATAAATGGCGGCAGCGCTGCGTGCATGTTCAAGAATAACAGTATCGGCTGAATGCGCTTCATAGCTTATATGATAATTTTGAAGAATAAAAGAATTTCCGAAAATATGGTCAACATGACAATGTGTGTTTAGCAGCTTAACCGGCTTAAGTCCGTTTTTTTCGATGAATAATTTTAATTCTTTTTTCTCATTCTGTGTGTAGCACCCGGCATCTATTATAATACATTCCTTCGAATCATCATATAAGATATATGTATTCACCTGAAAAGGATTCATTTCAAATATTTTTATTGTAATCATATTTCAATTTTATTTGCTATTCGGGGTCGCATATCAATATTATTGAGTAATCAATTTCTAATTTCTAATTCAGTACTTATAAAATATTTTATTGAGTTCCTTTTAAAAGCGGAACGAAAACAAAATAACCATGCTCTGAAGTTTCATATTCATTTTCACCTTTCCTGACAATGCAAACCATGCTTTGATGAAACCTGTCGCCAACAGGAACAACTAAAATTCCATCTACTACAAGTTGTTTTTTTAATTCTTCAGGTATTTCTGAGGCGGCGGCTGTAATAAGTATTCTGTCAAAAGGCCCGTAGTTTTGCTTACCTTCGGTGCCATCGCCATAAAATAAATGGGGACGGTAACCTAATTGTTTTAGAAGCTCGTTTGCTTTTATATATAAGACTTTTTGCCGCTCGATGCTATACACTGTTGCGCCTAATTCAAGCAAGATAGCCGTTTGGTATCCCGAACCTGTGCCGATTTCAAGAACTTTATCCCCCTCCCTGACATTAAGCAGCTCGGTTTGAAAAGCAACTGTATAAGGTTGGGAAATGGTTTGCCCTGCCTCAATCGGAAAGGCAGAATCCTTGTATGCAAAATTTATAAATCCGCTGTCCATGAAATAATGCCTCGGCACTTTCATAATCGCCTCAAGCACACGTTGGTCTTTTATACCTTTATGTGCTATTTCTTCAACTAGCTTCTTTCTCATCCCTATATGACGGGGAGTATCTTTCAGTTCATTTGCCGACATGAATCTATTTTCTAAAATTTTTTTTATACAAAAGTACATAATTTTTTTATAACCTGCTAAATTACATTAGTCCAATTTTTTATTTTTGTTAAATGTATCCGCTCAAAATAGAATATGACGCTTCGTTGTCCTTTGGACGAACGAAGGTCAGATGACCTCAATTCGTCTATAGGGATAATTGAGCGTCATATTATCTAAATAACTATCGGGCAACTAATCTGAACTGCATTTTGTCTATTATAACAGAAAACCAAAAATCTGCTTATGAAAACAATACGAGTCATTATGCTTATAAGTGCTTTGATTTTTTTTTACGGAAAAATCTATGCTCAATGCACTGCCAATGCTTCTCTGGATGACGAGGTATGCGGCAATTCATATCAATTGAACGGACAGGTTACAGGCAATGGTATTCCGGTATGGTCTGTGAATACACAATATGCTGTTTTTGATACAAGCGGTACACCGGATTATTTGCTGGGACAAGGTTCTGCTGAAGGAACTCACGACCTGAATGCATGGCTAACTTTGACCTCTCTCGCCCTTTTCGGCGACACAGGTTATTATACCGCAGAAGTTGTCCTTACATTACAAGGAGACAGTTGTTTTACAAGCGATACGGTAATTATAACCTTTTATCAAAAGCCCGATGTTTTTGCCGGCGAAGATTTTAATGTATGCGGAAAAACAACCTGTATGAATGCAGACTCAGCTTGCTGTGGCGCGTGGCAACCGCACTCCGGTATTGTATTTTATGAACCAAACAGTCCGTCCTCTTGTTTGATAGTTAATATTTTCGGTCCAATGAACATGCTTTGGTGCGAATCAAATTCAATATGCAGCGCCTGTGATACGGTTCTCGTCACTTTCTATCAGGATTTGGAAGCAGAGCAACAGGTATATAATCCGGAAGACTACCAAGATAGTATCATACCTTGGTGTGAAAATACTTTTCCATTTTTAGATGCAAACAACTATAGCAACATACAGACGGCTGACGGATTTTGGACTGATGTAGTCGGTGGAACGCAAATATTTTCGCCTGATGAACATACGCCGACCTGTTCAGTTACAGTGCCTTCTTATGGTTTGCATACATTTTACTGGGTGCTTACCAATGGGGAGGATTTTGACGTGTCTCCGGTTTGTATTGATTCATCTGAAGCCGTTAAAATTCATTTCTATGAAAGACCGGCGGCAAATGCAGGAAACGATACTACCGTTTGCGGGCTCAGCACTTTATTGCATGCTACAGTTACACCCGGCGCTCATGGACAGTGGTCAAGCCCCGATCCGTCTGCTGAATTCCACTTCAACGGCCAGATGAACGATACATCGGTTCTTGATTCTGTAACTGTCGGTTTTCCGAGTTATGACCAAGACCCAAATTACTATGAATTTTTCTGGATGGAAGACAGCGGATGGGAAATACCGGGTTTTGAATGCAGCGACATTGATACATTACATGTAATTTTTTATAATAACATGTTTTTAAATGGAAACATTTTTTTCAGCGGCGGTCCATTTCCTGCCGGTGAAGCTAAAGCGCGACTTTATATACCTGATGGTAATGGTCCTTACAGTCTTGTTTCGGAAGAAATACCGGATTCTAACAGCGCCTTTTCTTTTCCTTTACAACAGGAAGGTTATTATTATCTGAAAATTGTAAAAGAAAGTCCAGGAAATTTTCCGCATATTCATAACACATGGTACGACAGTGTTTTTCACTGGCAGGATGCTACTCCGATAGTAATGGAATGTCCTGATACAATTAGTCTGAATGTTAATATGGTTGAAACGGTTCCTCCTGCTCCGGGTAATGGCGGCGGTTCCGGAAATGTATCTAACGAGGATACACTGAAAAATTTGTCAGTTGTTGTCGGCGCTGAAATATTTCTGGCAGACGCTCTTACCGATTTACCTGTTGCTTTTACTACAACTGACAGCGCCGGAAATTACACATTCTCCGATATTCCCGATGGAACCTATTCCATTTATATTGATATGCCCGGCCTGCCAATGATTAATACACATACATTCACTATATCTCAGACGGAGCAAATCTGGACCGGATTGAATTTTATCGTACATGAAGAGTTTATTACTGCTACTGAAGCTGAATCTATTACTGAGACACAGGGAGAAACCAGCGGTCTGTGTATTTTTCCCAATCCCTGTAAAGATAAATTTGAAATAATCTTTTCTGTTGATTCAAAAAGTACAGTTAATTTCAAATTACTTGATAATACGGGGAAAACAATCTGTATATTGGCAGAAGGAGCTTATCCTGCAGGAAAGCACAGGTCATTAATACCCATTAAAAGCCTGAATCTTATGTCCGGTCAGTATTACCTTTTGTTCAATGCCGGAAAATCAGTTGAGCTTGTAAAATTTTTCGTTTCAAAATAAGTTTGTAATACACAAATATTTCATTTGAAAAAAAATTGTATTTTTGTTTCAAATATATGAATATAAATCCGGCATGGCATTTTTCAAAATGCCTATTTTTTAGTTTACAATTTTAATAAAAATAGTGACAAAAGAAAACACCTTTGAGTATTGGCGTACTCACCCCATCGGTTCCACTCTCTACGAGCAGAGAGGGGGATGATACTGACGTATTATAACAAAGAGTCATCAATATTTCAAATAATACGGATGTATCGCCCCTCTCTATACATAGAGAGGGGAAGGGGGTGAGTA
>JACQWN010000646.1 GCA_016209245.1 Bacteroidia bacterium | reverse complement strand
TAAAATTATTTATTTAGGCTAAATTTTATTTTGAGGTGTTACAAAAAATATTTATTAATTCTGAAACAAAAATTCTTTATTACGAAATCGGCATACTCAGGTGTTTTTTTTTTTTTTTTTTTTATTAAAATTGTAAACTAAAAAATAGGCATTTTGAAAAATGCCACCGAAGTACGAAAAAAAAACGAATTTACGAATTACGAAAGGGTTCGTGATTGACAAATTCGTAATTCGTAAGTTCGTAATAAATTCGTACTTCGTTGGGATAATATACGTATAAAAATAGATTTCAGAAAACTATCCGACCTGCATTAATATATTGATGCCTGGCTAAAGAAAAACTCATTTAATTCCAATATATCATCGAGGGTAAGGTCAATTTTAAAATCGAACCATGCATCAATTACTTTGTTTATTTCATCGAAAGAAATATATTCATCATTGTCAACGTCGAATTTTTTCCATTTGTCGGGCATTACAAGCTCGCCGGTTAACCGCAGAATTTCGCCCTGCAGGCTGGGATACCATTTATAAATATCTTTGTGCATAATCGCAAGGGTATCGCCTACCTCGTCTTCAGTCATTGTTACTCCTTTAAGATTTACAATGGCTTTATCGGCTGTTTCGGGTTCTTCATCCATAAATTGGCCTATACCGTCTTTATCGGTATCCAAAGGGCATCCTTTGACATTAACTTTAATACCTTTTTGTGTAAAGGCGCATTCATCAATGAGGTCATGTATTCCGTCTTCGTCTTCATCCTGAAAGTCGAACAGATAATCGGGTATCTGAATAACCGTATCCTGCCAGGGTGGCCTTACATGCTTGTTGAAAAGGTCATAATGAACGCTGACGAATGTAAAGAGAAATCCATCTTTTCTATTATTGCCGTGACGTATGCCGCTTCCTTTTTTAGTTATATTATCAACTTTATCGTTCAAGCTGAAATGATATGATAAGCCCGTTCTGATACTAAACCTCTCGGTAAGAAACATCTCGACACCAAATTCAAATGGAATGGCAAATGCAATTTGAGCATATTTACCTATACCGTCTGCATTCATTTCCCGTAAATCTGTTTCATAAACATAATCACGTTGTAATATTATACTTTGATTCGTATTTTCGCTGCTCTCGGGTATATTTCGAATTGTACCATCAGACCAATAATAATATTCCCAATTATTCGCATCTCTTAGATCGCCTTTAGAGTTAAACTCAAATGATTCAAGCCCTAATGAAATATATGGCCATACTCTGTTATTTATATACTGTACCTTCATCTTTTCGTCTAACAGCTTAAGTAAATGTTCAAAATTATAGAGCACTCCTGCACTGCCGCATAAGACATCGGTCTGAAAATTGAAATTTTTATCCAATGTTCGTTGGTTGCCCGTCAGCCTCCCATATATCACTGAAAAATCTAATTTTAACCAGGAATTAAGATATCTTGAAATATTCAACCTTGTACCAAGCCGTCCATAAGCCCACGATGAATAATTATCACGGATATCTCCATAAAAAGTGAAAAATCCGCGCCCCAAGCCAATAATTGGCTTTTTAACAAGCTTATCAATTGAGGAATCTTTTTTACTCAGGTACAGAAAATAATAACTAAGGCTTTCATCTGTTTTTATAGGCGCCCATTCCTGTGAAAAACCCGCATTGCAGATAAAAAAAATGCAAACAAAAAACAGAAACAGTAAACATAGACAAGCATTGAAACAGAAGCCTGCTGCACGATAATTTGCAAATATGGAATTAATACTTTTCAAATATGAGCAAAATTAAAACGGTAAAATTAAAAAAAAATTGAAACTAATTTTTACTTGCAAGATTATTCTCGCTTTGTATCATTATTGCTTCCTGTACAGTGATTCTCCGGCTTTTATTATAAGCCGTTATAAACGCCTGCGGAGCATTGGTTGTTTGAAGAAGGTCATCACGGAACTTCTGCGCTTCAATATACTTTGTAAACTTTCCAATAGTAAATTTATTCCATCCATTATGTCGTTCATAAACTATTTTTCCGGGAATAAGAAAATTTTTATTTGTATTAAAATACGATGGTGAACGGTTTAATATTTTCAGGGCGCAAATTTGTACGTGATATTCAATTTTTGGTATTTTACCTGAAGTGGCTGAACTCTTGGTGCTTTTTTTTGTTGATTTACCGGAATTATCAGAAGATGTGCTATAATCAGATATTGTGCCGTCAGATTTTTTTCCCCCTGTCCTGTCAGATGATTCATCTGATGATGTACCATTGGTGCCGGATGTTTTCTGTTGTCCTGATGATGATTCCGTTGTGGTTGTGGTCGTAGTTGGGGCTATTGTTTCCGAACCTGTTAACTGCGTACCGGCGCTTAGCTGAAGCTCCGACTGATTTGATTTGTCAATAATTAATACACTTTGGGTTTTCCGGTTAATATCCATATAATAATATGTACCTTTTATCTCCGGCACTTTATTTAAAACTCCGCTTTCAGGAGTAAGTTTATAAGAAACATTAAAACCGCCTTCAGGACAATTTTGCCACATAAATTTGGCTGTTTGATTAACATAAGAGAAGACACCTTCTTTACTTTCAATTGCCGTAGCATTATAACCGGAAGGAATAATTTCATAAATCTTGACATATTTACTTAGGTTTTTTACAACTTCGAGCTCAACAATAATTTCATTTCCAGATACTTTCCGCTTTCTTGTACATTTGACCTCATCAGGTGAATTTGCAATTGCCTCACTGCTTTTTTGAGCTTCGAATATTTTATCTTTATAATTATCATTTAAAACCAGAATAGTCGTCCATTCGGAATATGCTACAGCTTTCCGTTCAAAATCCTGGTCAACATAGGCGAATTGTCCTGAAATAGCGAAATTACCATAAATGCTATTATCAACATGCACTTTATAGGAAATTGTAAATTCTTTCTGTTCCGGGAGGCTTATCCATGTGAATTTAACGTTATTTTCAGCGAATGTAAAAGTTGCCCCTTGTGTGTTTATTGGCGAAGCGGTGAATCCTGGAGGTAATTCCTGTATGAAACGGGCATATTGATTCAAATTACCTTTCTTTATATTAATTTCAATAATAAAATCATTACCCGCTCTTACTTCTTCCGGAACTTTAGGAGAAATAACCACATCGTTGCCGGAGATAAGGTAATATGCAAGAATGCTGATAATATTTAACAAAATTATAAGATACTTTATCATATAAACAATGCAACATTTTATTCCACGTGAAGTATAATAAAGCAATCATCCCTCAAAAAGGACGCCAGGGTTCATTCGACAACATCAAACCTTCTTGAACGGTTATTCTTATGCTGTTATTATATGCTGCAACGAAAGCATCGGTGGCATCGGATGTATGCCAGATTGTTTCGCGATAATCTCTTGCTGAATTGTATATATTGAAAGAACCCACAGTATATTTATACCATCCCTGATGTGAAAATAATTCAACATTATCACCAAGGGAATATTTTCTGATACGCTTTACAGCTTTAGCATCTTTATATTTTTGCAATGCACAAATCTGTACTTTGTATCTTATGCCTTTCTCCGGTTCAGGAATCTGACGAACTCCTTGCGATGACTTTACTTCCTTCTGTCCATGCCGGCTTTTTTTGCCATTTTTGTCTTTCTTGGGAGTTTTATCAGCTAAGGGAGAAAATTTATCTTCTTTTTTATAACCTGCTTTCTCCGCTGCTTGGGTATATTGAGCTATATTATTATCATCAATAATTAAATCTTTAACTATAGGTGCATCATCAAACATATAAGATATTCGTCCGGTATAGTTTAGCAAGCTGAGAAGATTTCCGTTTTCTTTTGAAGTAACCAATATTTCAACTTCGATGATACTATCTGGAGGCAGGACATTCCATAAAATTTTAAATTCCCGACCTTCCGCCTTAAAGATACCCCCTTTAGTATCCAAAGCAATGGCTTCACATCCGGTAGGAATTGAATCATTGTATTTCATAAAATTGTCTAAGTCGCCTTTGTAAATTTTTATATTCAGCTTTGCGGTTTTATCATCAATGAGAGTATATCTCTTTTCCGCTCTTATCTCTGTCTTTTTTATAGGAGGGTTAGCTACGTCGGTTAATAAAGAATCGGATGAAGGAGTATAATAACCATCTCCATTGATGATTGTTGTTTTAGTTATACCGGCTTCAATACTTTGCCGGTTTCCGCTACCATCAACATAATTAATCATACCGCCGAAATCAATCTTCCCCCTGAAAGTCTTATCCACCTGAACCGTATATTGTATTGTAAAATCCGATTCGACAGGAAGAACATCAGGCCACCAGATAATTTTTATTTTTTGTAAATCAAACTGAAAATCTCCACCTTTCGATTCAAGTTCTTTCGCCTTAATCCCAATAGGCAATTCCTGCTGATATCTTAAAAAATTTTGAAAGCTACCTTTACTTATCGTAACCGTTACAATAATTTCACTGCCGGGTGCCGCTTCCGGCGGTGCATCAACACTTATGGAAACTTCGTCAAGAAAGAAAAAAATAATTGCAATAATGATGTTGAAAGCTAATAAAAAATATTTTATCATAATTTAGTGAATTAAATTAAAAATAATCACACCAATTAAGAGTCGAAAGTGCAAATTAATATCGCGAAGCAAATATCAATAAATATCTGATATTAATTGATATTAAAAGATATTTGTTGATATTTAGATTAAAATTATTTTTACAAATCTGATTTCTTTGGGTATTATCTTTTTTAAGTAACAAATTTTCAGTCCAAATTAATACAAAAACTACCTGCCGTTCCATCAGATATATATTCATTATCAACAATTTAAAATTTTTCTAAAAAGGGCTAATAATCAGGAAAGTAGAAAAAAATTATAACGTTTTCAACAATTTTTCAGGTTGGTTTTATTATAAATTGTAAGTAACATACAATTAAAAAGTAACCGAATTGAGATAAATAAAAAATTTTTTATATTTTTGGGGAAAAATTTAATATGCCAACGATTTCGATGTTTTTCGGTATAATTATTAGGATGTATTATGCGCCCAAAGAGCATAATCCGCCTCATGTACATGCATATTATCAAGACTTTTCATCCAAAATTAATATACTTGACGGCGAATTGATGGAAGGAAAAATGCCAACAAAGCAATTACGTCTGATACAGGCGTGGATTGAATTATATCGTGACGAATTACTGGCTGATTGGGAATTATGTCAGAATGGAGAAAAACCATACAAAGTAGAACCTTTAAAATAAATTAAGATGTATTTAGCAATAAAAGACGTTAAACCACAGGGCAATTATCATCTACTTCTGGTATTCGAAAATGGAGAAAAAAGACTATTCGATATGAAACCTTATCTTAATTTTGGAATATTCAAGGAATTAAAAGATATAAAAATGTTCAAAACTGTTCGGAAGAACTTTGACACTATTGAATGGGAAAACGAAGCTGATTTTGACCCTGAGATTCTATATCAAAAAAGTATTAAGATTGAATGAACCAATTGGTAACTTAAAAAGGTCTCCAAGGTTCATTCGATAACATCAAAGCTTCCTGAACTGAAATTCTTTCTCCAAAATTATAAGCGGCAACAAATGCATCAGTTGCCTCTGAAGTTTGCTATACTTTTTCGCGATATTCACGCGCTTGGTTATATAATACGAAGTCTCCGACTGTATATTTATACCAACCCTGATGTGAAAACAGCTCGACTTTATCATTCATTGAATATCTCCGTGCACGTTTTACAACTCGGGCATTACGGTATTTCAACAAAGCGCATATCTGAACCTTGTATTTAAGCCATGTCTCAGGCTCAGGAATTTTACTTATTTTGGAAGTATAAGAGTTCTTGCTTATATTGTTTGAATTGTGGGTTTCCATCAGATTTTTGTTATGTTTCAAATCAACTAAAGAAGAAGCATCCATTGGTTGTTTATGATATCCGGCTTTCTCCGCATCTTCAATAAACTGCTCCTTATTTTCATTATTGTATGCTAAATTTTCAGTAGTAATTCCTTCTCCGTCCATATATGAAATCTCTCCGGTGTGGTTTGACAAATGTAATAAGTTTCCATTATCTTTCGATGTTATCAGAATAACTACTTTAATGACTGAATCGGCAGGCAAAGAATTCCAGACAACTTTATAGGTATTTTCTTCAACAGTGAATATTCCACCGCCTGTCTCAACAGCATTTGCCTCGCATCCTTCCGGAACAGAATCGCTATATTTCATAAAATTGCTCAAATCGCTTTTATTGATTTTAATGGTCAGCTTTGCCGTCTTGTCATTAATAAGAAGGAGTTTTTTTCCAGCTTTTATTCCGGTGGTTGTTTTTGCCGGTAAATTATTATTTGTTACAATAACATCAGTAGGTTCAGGTTCATTAGTACCTGCTTTTACAATTGTCGTTTTTGGAATGCCTGGTTGAGCTATGTATCTTTTTCCCGCTTCATCGGAATAGGTAAACATTCCTCCAAAATTAATCTCTCCGCTGAATGATTTATTTACATGCACTGTATACATAATTGTAAATTCCTGTCCTGGTGGTAAGCCGTTAGGACCCCAGATTATTTTTACATTTTGAAATTCAAAATAAAATGTTCCTTCGGCAGGTTCCTGAACTTTAGCTGTAACTCCGATGGGTAACTCCTGCAAATACCTTGCTAAATACATTGAATCGTTTTTACTAATAGTTACCGATACGATAAATTCACTTCCGGCTTCAACCTCAGATGGCGCATCAACTGTAATCAATACATCACCTGCCAGAAGTAAAACAAAGACTAATAACAGATTAATTAGTGTTTGCACGAATACTCTAAAAATTCATTATTTTCAAGGGCTTGCTGTTGATAAAATCTGAAAACTTTATGCGAATGTTAAGCAATATTGCTGTACCTTTATCGCTGTAATCGTTGTCAAGTAAAACGATCGCCTAAAATAGGGACAAAAGATTCGTTCAATTTTCAAAGGTATAAAATTTA
>JACQWN010000645.1 GCA_016209245.1 Bacteroidia bacterium | reverse complement strand
TATCGGTAATGTTTACCGTATTGGTAACCTCACAGCTATTTGCATCGGAGACCGTTACCGTGTAATTGCCCGGACATAGAGTTTCGGAAATAGCGCTGTCGCCTGAAGGCCAGTTGTAATTATATCCGGGAGTTCCGCCCGTTGCCTGTACAAAGATCAGTTTACAAGTATCGGTGCAGGTGGAGTCGGCAAAAGACACAATGATTTCAGAAGCCTGGCCGATCACTGTTGAATCGCTAATGGTACAACCGTTTGCGTCAGTTATTGTAACATAGTTCCAATCGGCGCATAAGCTGTCTGCAGTATATGAAATTTCTCCATTCATCCAACTATAGTTATATGGAAGTGTACCCCCGGAAGGTTGCACTGTTGCTATTCCTGAACATTCACCGTAGCAAATAACATCAGTTATAGCAGTGAATGAAGAAGTTAAATTACCGGGTTGTGTAAGCGCAATAGAATCAACCGAAGTACAGTTATTTGCATCTGTAATTGTTACGGAATGCCAGCCTGCGCATAGACTATCTGCTGTGGCGGAGGTATCGTTATTTGACCAGTGGTAAGAATAACCGGGCGTTCCACCTGTCGCATTAACAATAAGTTGAGCGTTACAATACTCATAACAGCTCACGGAATCCATCTCTGTAATTGAAACAGTTATAGGTGAAGGTTGGGTGATTGTAGCGGAATCGGTCTTAATGCATCCTTCAGCATCCGTTATAGTAAGATAATAAACTCCGTCAGGTAATGAATCTGTATTATTTGTTATATCCCCTGTTGTCCATAAATATGTTAATGGTTGAGTACCTCCACTGGCAGTAACTATAACACTACCAGTAGCCTCACCATAACAAGAATTATGAACAATAGAAGTAACTGATGATGTAAGTTGCAATGGTTCTGTAATAGAGACCGAATCTGAAGCCATACAGCCATTATTATCGGTGACAATAATTGAATACTGTCCTGAACATAGGCTATCGGCATTTGGTGTATTCTGATAATATTGATCGTTCCACAAGCATGTGTATGGTGCTATACCGCCGGTTATTACGGATGTAGCTTCTCCATTACATTGATCAAAGCATTCTACATTTTCAGAACCGGTTATTTCGACAGTAAGTAGCTGTGGTTCTAAAATGTATATAGAATCAACAATACTACAGTTACTCGCATCTGTTATAGTAAGATAATAATTTCCGGCACACAAATTATTTATAAAAGAAGTTGAATCGCCAGTTGACCAATTATATGAGTACGATGGATTTCCGCCGGATATGTTCGTAGTTAATAATCCATTACAATCGTTAAAACAATTCACGGAATCAGTTCCGGCAAACATTATGGTTATAACTGTGGGTTGGATTATTGTTGCCGAATCAATGTGAATACAGCCACCGGAATCAGTTATGGTTACAAAATAAGTTCCTGCCTGTAGAGAATTTATATAATTTGTGGTATTTCCAGTTGACCAAAAATATGAGAATGGTGAAGTACCTCCTAATATTGTGGCAGTAACAGACCCGGTTGCATATCCATAACAAACAGGTTCAGTAATTATTAATGTATCTTCAAATTGAGGATTAACAGTAATTGTCATCTCGTCCGAATCGGTACATCCATTAGTATCGGTTATTACAGCCGTATAGGTGGTCGTAACAACCGGCGAGGCAACTGGATTACAGTTGTAAATATCATTCAGACCCGCTGGTGGAAACCATTCACATGAAGTTCCACCTGATGAACTGAGGATGGTAGTGTCACCAAAACATAAACTCAGATCCGGAGTGATTGAAATCACTGGATTGGGAAAGACCGTGATAGTATCCGCATTACTGTTTGTACAACCGGTCGCAGGGTCTGTTATAACTAAGGAGATTATGCCACCGGGTGGATCAAGATTTATGAAAACATTTTGCTGAGTACTATCTCCGCTAATAATCCCTCCGGTGACTGACCATTGATATTCAACACTATCAGAAATATTTGTTGAATATTCCATAGCAATATCCTGATCACAATAATCATTGTCAGGAGTAATCTGTGGAATAGGCGGAAGTTCAATTACAACATTGTGAAAAATTGTATCCGTAGTACCGCTATGAAGTAGTGCAACTGTATAAGTACCGGGATTCAGATAGGTATATGTTGGATGAGTTGTATCGGCATTTGTAAAATATGGTGACACGGGATCAAAATCAAAATCCCATCCAATTACTGTGCCACAGCCAAAAGCATGAAAATGGGTTTCTCCGCAATTTGTAACACAGAATTCAAAATCGGGATAATCCGGGTATAAGGATGTGTCTGCGTCAATCATATTTGGGAGACCCATATAACAATAAGTATATGGATCAAATTCAAAATAATCTGGAACCAGCCCACATTTATTTGGATTGTTAACAGTATTTATAGAGTCAGGGAATATGATGACTGATAGTGTTTTGTGTGGCAAGTTTTCAACAGTAGCTATCGTGCCGCTTAAATACATTTTATTATCGGGGCCAAGCTGGAACGGTACCCAAAAATGTGGCATATAATAAGAAATTTCCATATATGGAATATCGTTATTACAGACACTTAAATCCGATAAATCAAATTGATATAATTTATTAAAACTTGCGCCATATAATAAATCACCTGAAGGGCTGAAGGCTGCGCTATACATAAAATTAACAGGAGTATTTCCTATTTCCACCATTTTACCAGTATAGCAATCAAAGTCATAAATATAAGTGCCTGACGGCCATATTGATACTGAAATTCTTTTTCCGTCTTTAGATACATCAATATTCCCCAATAATGCACTCGATGAAAACCCGGGACTTATTATCGGATAAAAAATTCCTTGATCATCCAGATAAAATGAAAGAAATTCATAGTTTGGATCATCATATTGTCTTTCAATTATCCAATATGCATTCTCGCTACAATGAGGTACGCCAGCTACTAATTCACTTACTAAAAAATTTCCTGGTATAAGATTGTCAATTGAAACAAGAAGTTCTGAACTTATATCATATATTGCATAATATGATATGTAAGTTTGAGTATGGTTATAGAAAATATAATATTGATTTGAATTAGCCGGGTCAGGAACTGCTAATACTTGTGAAGGACTTGCAAAATTACTTGGAGGTACATCATCTAATAATGGTTTGTCTCCAAAGTTTAATACTTTAGTATAATCGCTCCTATAAACATCTTGACCATTTGTATAAAAAATAACTTGACCGGTTGTAGGGTTCGTTACAGAGGCGCAACCCTCACGTGCATACATCGGGGATGGAATTTGGACTGGACTACCGGAGCTGAAATTAAGAGCAGCATAATATCCAAAATACCATGTACCCTGATCACTGAAAATTGATGGGCAATCAGTCACATTAATAAAATTTGATTGTACTATTTCATTACTATCTATACCGACAGATACTATTAATGCGACATTATAACTGCCTGCTGAATCATAAGTGACAGTATGCGGTCCCGCTCCGGTTGCAGAGGAAGGGGTTCCACTGGGAAATAACCAGTCCCAGCTTGTAGGAAAATTCAAACTTTCATCTGTGAAAGTCGCTGTATTACCAGAGCATACCACCTGTGTATTAACAGAAAAATAAGGTATTGGTTCGCCCGATATACAAGCAACGGCTTTGAAGGCATTAATTCTGCCATGCCCGACTTTGCTCTGTGACAAAACAGTATCATAAAAAGTTTCATTCGGCATCGGGTCACATGTGCTTTCAAGACAGGTTCGTATTTCATCTGGTGTTTTTGATGGATCAAGAGATTTCATTAATGCACAAAGCCCCGCTACAAGCGGACTTGCCATAGAAGTACCCTGATGGGTTGCTAACGCATCCGGGGAACCAGTTACAGTACTGAGTATTCCGACTCCGGGAGCCATCACATCAATAGTACTTCCGAAACACGAAAATCCTGCTTTCAGATCACTTATATCAGATGCTCCTACGCTGATTACATTAGGATAAGATGCAGGATAATGCAGCGAGTCGTTACCATCGTTTCCTGCTGCTGCAACTAAGATGATACTGTCTGCAAACGCTGTATTTAGTGCCGTTTCAAGTGACGAATTGGGAGCGGTACCACCCCACGACATATTAATAATATCAGCTCCTGCAATTCTAGCATAGATAATACTGTTAATGGCAGTAATATCTGTAATTTCACTATTTTCATTTCCATTTTTAACAATCATCAATTTGGTATTGAAGCTGATGGATGCAATACCTGTCCCGTTATTAGACACTGCTCCTACTATACCTGCGACATGTGTTCCATGACCTGCCTCAAAATTTGTATCACTAATGTTGATTGGATCATTATCTCCCATTCCTGAATCCCAACCAATAATATCATCTACATATCCATTTGTGTCTTCGTCAGCACTATTGGATAGACCTGTAATAGCATTTTCAATAGAACCAAATTGTGTTATTAGTTCAGAAACTGTTATTGTACCAAATGGAGGTTCAGTATCTAAACCAGCATATGAAAGTGCTTCAGGCTGATTTATCCAAATATTTGCACTCAAATCACTATGGTCATAATAAGTTCCGTTATCAGTAATCGCAACGACAATATCTTCTGCTCCGGCAACGATATTCCATGCATATTGCGCCTGTATCTTATGCAGATGCCACTGAGAATTGAAGTACGAATCGTCAGGAATCAGAAAATACGTGTATTTGTTCACCTTTTCGGCATATTCAATAAAAGACAATGCCTTAAATTCACTTATGACCGCATTGACGTTATATCCCGGTGCAAATTCTACCAGATAAACTTTTTCCAATTCAGGAACTAAGCGGGCAAAGGGATAGTCAATCTTTGAAATATTGTAGGTATCAATAAAATCTATTAAAGAAACCGCTTCCACATTGTATTCATCTGAATTTCCCTTTGATGCATTGTTTCAGTGTTCTGATCTTTTACTTTTACAAGCAATTGCCCTTCAACATAAGAGCCTGCTGTGGAAATGTTAGGGCTTGTAGTGATACTGCAAATCTGCCCGAATTGCCCTTGGTTACCGGTAAAGATTGCCCTTACCGATATTTCATATTCCGTATTATAGAATATTTGAACATTCAATTCATTCAGACGAAAATAATTGACTTGTTTAGTAATTTTCTCACTGAAATTCATCTGGTAGTTTTCAACCAGGAACTCATAAGCGATTGCACTACCGATTGCATCCGCAAAAATAGCCTGGTCAAATGTAATGCCCGTTGCATCACAAAATCCGGGACTCAGTTTTGTGGTCTGGGCTGATACTGTTACCGAAATCCCGATAACGAGCAACACAATGCTGCTATTAATGTATATTTTCTTCATCTCTGTAAGTTTTTAAGGTTAATAATCATTGTATTACAATTTTTTCAATATAGATGCAGTTGTTTGAATAAAGCCTCAACAGGCAGACCCCTGCCGGAACATCCGACATATCCAGCCGGTTCAGGTTTTTATTGTAACTACGCAGAACAGCACCGTTTATCCCGACGATTTCCGCTTTTTCAAATTGCAGGGATACAGAATTTATATTGACAAAATCCGTAGCCGGGTTAGGATAAAGAGCGATGTCAAAAGTAGCCGTAGTTTTATTGTAGCTAACTGAAACCGGCTCCTCGTGGAGCTTTGCGATAAATACGTCTGCGCCGCCGTAGCTGGTGACATTGCTATCGCCGAACCAGCAAGTATCATAAAAGCGGCCTGTGATGTACAGCTCTCCTTCTGGTGATCTTGCAATAGAACGGCTGTAATCACCTGATGTTGCATTTCCGCCTGCTTGCATTGCCCACAAAGGACTTCCGTCAGAGGCTATTTTTAAAACAAAAATATCATAACCTCCGATACTCGCTAAAGAAATATCTTCATACATCATTGTACCTTTGAACCATCCAGTTATTATTATTCCATTATCTAAATCAGAGGTTATTGAATTGATGTAAAAATCGTCGACTAAAGAGAAAGGAATAACCATTTGTTTTGTCCATAAAAATTCTCCACTTGAATTTAATTTTGAAATTGAAAAGTCAATATTTGATATACAAGTCAAAGTGGTATCTCCAAAAACAGCAGATTCATTAAAAACACCTTCAACATATATGTTATTATTATTATCAAAGCATATTGAATATCCTCCGTCTAAGCTGATACCACCAAAGCTATTTACCCACTCAATTGTTCCAGATGAATCCGCCTTTAAAATAAAACCGTCAGTAGAACCATTTGAAATTAATAAGGTGTCACCGAAATAAGCCTCATCATTAAAACTTCCTGTAAGAAAAATAAATCCTTGATGATCTACCTTCATTGAATAAATACCATCATCCAAAACCCCACTACAAACATTTTTAATCCATTTGCAATTTCCATTAGTATCTAACTTTGCGATAAATGCATCATCATTACCCGCGCTAATTAACTCATATCCATTAATTGAGAGAGTATCTTCAAAACCACCTCCAATATAAATATATCCATCTAAATCAATTCCAATATATTTTGCATAAAACTGCCCTAAACTATTGAGTGTCTTTATCCAACAAAAATTTCCGAATTTATCATTTTTTATAACCATGATATCACTATTCCCTTGACTGACTAATGTATCGTTCCCAATATAAAAAATTTCATAAAAGTAGCCCACAGAATAAACATCCTGATTTTCATTTGTAATAGATGAAATTATAGCCGCACCTGCTGTTCCAAAGCCATGTTTTGTCCATAAAAAATTACCTATGCTATCAAGTTTTGAAATAAATGTACCTCCAAAAGGACTACTTGTCTGAATAAGAATATATCCAAAAATTGCAGAACCTATATATTCACCAGTAATAATGATGTTTCCAACATTGTCACTACAAACTGAATATGCATGATCCCCCCCCCCCCCCCCCCCC
>JACQWN010000214.1:2269-14077 GCA_016209245.1 Bacteroidia bacterium | reverse complement strand
AATATCTGATAACAAATCAAAAAAAAATTCTTTTGCACCCCTGACGGATGTTTTGTACAGGTGTATATAGCATCCGTTAGGAAATCATCATTCGTTAGTCTTGTTCCTTAATTCGTCCACAAGGACAATTAAGCGTCACTTCACCCTTTTTGGCGTCTGTTTCCAATTTTTTATTTTTTTACAAATATAATGTAAATTTTTTTACCAATGCAACCTTTTTCCCTTTTTTTATATCTTTACACCATGAATTCTAAATTAAAATTATAAAATTATGAAACACACAATTACTCTTATCAGCAGAATGATTCCTTCATTCTTTGTTATCTTTATGCTTACATTATGTTTTGCTAAAGGACAACAGCAATACCTAATAAGCACTCAAGACACGGTAACTACCTGCGCCGGTAATTTTTATGACAGCGGCGGCGATTTATCCCATTTTTCAGATAACGAAAGTTATATTATGACCTTCTGCTCCGGCTCGCCTCAGCATATTCAATTCAATTGGTTATCTTTTAACCTTCCTTCAGGCGATACATTATTTATTTATGATGGACCTTCGCTTACAGATCCGCTTTTTGGAAAATTCTCAGGTCCAACCTCCCCCCCACAGATAACCTCGTATGGAAGCTGTCTTACTTTTCATTTTGTCTCCGATAGTACAATCACAGGACCCGGATGGAACGCCAATATTTCCTGCACCGCACCTCCTAATTGCAATATGATAATTACTTCAATAGTTTCCGACGCTTCGTCACCCACAAATGCCGATGGTAGTATTGATATTACAGTAACAGGCGGTATGTCCCCGTTTCAATATAACTGGTCTAACAGCTCTACTACCGAAGATTTGTATAATATCCCATTTGGTCAATATTCAGTTACCGTTACCGATTACAATAACTGCCAGTTTACCGGGACATGGTATATTAATGACCACCCATGCTCAATGATTTTAGAAGCGACAACTACACCTGAATCGGCTATAGGCGTCTTTGACGGCTCTATTGACGTTACAGTGATTAACGGAATCCCTCCTTTCGTTTTTAACTGGAGCAATGGTATTACCACCGAAGACCAATTCAACCTTTCACAAGGCGATTATCAGCTTACTGTTACCGATTCAACCGGCTGCATTGAACTCGGTCAATTCAAAATTTTCGTTGCTGATACCGGCTGCGGAATGTTCCTTGTTACTAATATTATGCCCGTTACATATCCCGGCGGTTACAACGGTGCCATTGAGCTAATGGTTCAGGGCGGAACACCTCCATATACTTTCTTCTGGAGCAACGAACAAACTTCTCCTAATATTTATAATTTATACAGCGGACAATATGATGTTACAGTCATTGATGCTAATCAATGTCATGTCTATGGCTCATTCTATGTCGAGGAAATGATAACAGGAGGAGATACTATATGTACCTTTATGGTATCTTATGGAATAGATACTACAGCTAATCCACTTCAGCTACAATTCTATGGTTATTGTCAAGCCCCTGTTACAAATTATTCATGGAATTTCGATGACGGAACCGGCTCCAACATACAAAACCCTGTTCATTTATTCCCCAATCCAGGTTTCTATTGGATATGTTTCACCGTATTCGACAGTCTTACACAATGCCAGGCGAATTACTGCCAGCAAATTGTCGTAGGCGATCCCGGAGCAAATGGAATGTGTGCAGCCGATTTCAGCTTCTTTATTGACCAGCAAGCTCTCACGGTTTACTTTGCCGATTCTTCGCTCGGTAATGTCAATCAATGGCAATGGAATTTTGGCGACGGGACAGGCGGTGTAATGTGTTATGCCGACTTTAATCATTTTTATAATGACCAAAACGGCTCCGTATTTTTTAACGACGCATCACTAGGAAATATAAATTCCTGGTACTGGAATTTCGGCGACGGCTCTGTTTCAACTGAACAAAACCCATCGCATATTTACACAGAAACCGGCGTTTTCCAAGTTTGTCTTATGATATTTGATACATTATCCGGCTGTCAGGCGGAAAAATGTAAACCGGTACAAACAGGCACCGGCTCAGGAACAGGTTGCTATGCCGACTTTTACTATTATGTTGATACAACAAATACCGTTTACTTCACCGATAATTCAATGGGAAATATCAATATATGGAACTGGAATTTCGGCGACGGAGCTCAATTAAATCAACAAAACCCGGCACACACTTATCCGGGGCCAGGTGTTTACAATGTATGCCTCTTTGTGAAAGACACAATTTCCGGCTGCCAGTCTGATAAATGTTTTAATATCATTATTGGCGATATGGCTACAAATAGTCTCTGTTATTCCGATTTCAGCTTCTTTATTGATTTCACAGCAAATATGGTTAATTTCTTTGACCAGTCATTAGGAAATATTACTTCATGGTATTGGAATTTTGGCGACGGTGAATTTTCCGAATTACAGAATCCGACTCATTTTTATCAGCAACCGGGTTTCTACCAAGTCTGCCTGACTACTTTCGACAGCATTTCCGGTTGTCAGTCCTATTTCTGTAAATATATCCAACTGGGCGACGCTACTATGACGGGAATGTGCTTTGCCGATTATACATTTATTGTGGAAACAGGAAATACCGTTTACTTCCAGGATCAATCTGTCGGACAAATTACACATTGGTTCTGGAACTTCGGTGATGGAAATTTCGCGAATATTTCAAATCCGGTTCATACATATACCAATCCGGGTTTCTATCAGGTATGCCTTGCAATAAAAGATACTATTTCCGGATGCCAGTCGAATATTTGTTATAATATCCAGATTGGCGACATCGGTTCAGGTATGTGTTTTGTTGATTTTATCATGTTTGCCTGATGGCTTTCGATTCAGCTTCAGGTTGCCAGTCTTATGTTTGTCATGATATTCAAATTGGAAACATATCAACCGGCGGAATGTGCTACCCTGAATTTTCTTTCTATATTGACCAGACTACTAATACCGTCTATTTCAACAATGAATCAATGAACGGCGATTTTACATTAAGCTGTTACTGGACATTCGGCGACGGCTCATTTACCGATTCAATTAATCCTGTTCACCATTATCAGGGAGACGGGTTTTACAATGTTTGTCTCTATATTGACAATCAGCTTAATGGTTGTTATGGCCATGTTTGTCATAATATTCAAATAGGCGATATCATTAATACGAATATGTGCTTCGCCGAATTCTCATTTTTTATTGACCCGGCCTCTAATACCGTCTCTTTCAATGATGAATCGCTCGGCAATTTCACTTCATGGTACTGGAGCTTCGGCGACGGTGGCTTCTCCGAACAGCAAAATCCCGTATATCAGTATTCCGCCCCCGGCTTCTACCATTTATGCATGTTTATTAAAGATACCGTTGCAGGTTGTATGACCGAAGTCTGCCATGATATTCAAATAGGTGATGCCATCGCTTCGGGCTTCTGCAGCGCCGGTTATTATTTAAACCCAGGATACTATTATGTCGGTCTTACAGTATTCAATAATAATACAGGTTGTTCCGCTTTTTACGGACAGGAAATTCAGGTTGGTACAATGAATTGCAATGCCGGTTTTGAGTTTTATGTTGATGCTCTAACCAATTTCGTCTCATTTGAAGATATATCCTTTGGCAATACAAATTCGTGGTTCTGGGATTTCGGCGATGGAAATTATGCCTTCGAACAAAACCCCGCCCATCAGTATTTTAATACAGGAATGTACTTTGTATGTCTGACAATACATGATACTGCCACAGGATGCTTCGATGAATATTGCAGGGAAGTGCATGTAGGAACAATCAACTGCAATGCCCATTTTACTACTTTTGTTGATTCGGTGAACAACATTGCTCATTTCCATAATGATATTTTAGGACCTGCTACTTTGTTATACTGGGAGTTTGGCGACGGTGCATCTTCAACTGTCCTGAATCCTTCTCATTATTATCCTGCTCCAGGTTTTTACCTTGTCAGTTTAAATACATATAACAATGCTACCGGCTGTATGGATTATTACGAAGAATTTGTCCTGATTGGAAGCCAGGGCATTGATTGCCAGGCAAAATTTACATTCCAAGCCGATTGGACAACTGATGATGTATTCTTCTTCAATCAATCAATTACCGGTAATGCACCTGTTTTATACTGGAACTTCGGCGATGGTACCGTATCGGGTGAAGAAAATCCTGTGCATCATTACATACAATCCGGTTTCTACAATGTATGCCTGACTGTTTATGATAATATTTCGGGTTGTCAGAATACTTTCTGCAAGCTTGTTCAGCTCGGCGCTGACCCTTCATTCTGTCATGCTTATTATATTTATACTGTTGACTCAACTAATCTGGAAGTATCATTCATTGATAATTCGTATGGCGCTCCTTCAGAATGGCTGTGGGACTTTGGCGACGGAACAGTTGATTCTGTCCAGAATCCCGTGCATATATTTCCTGCACCGGGATATTATCCTGTTCAACTGTTCATTTTAAATCCGGTAACCGGATGTCAAAGTCATTATATTGATATGCTCAATATCGCTGCCGGTGATAATGGACTTCAGGCAGTTTTTGGATACGATGTTGATTCGATAAATCTGAAAACTAATGAATATTCGGTTGATTTTGTCGGCGCTGCTTTTGGTGAACCCGCTTTTGTAGATTGGGATTTTGGCGACGGAGGCCTCGATTCTAACACTTATACTCCAACACATATTTATAATGATGAAGGAACTTACTGGGTATGCTTCACTGTCTCCGACCCTGTAACCGGCGATACAGACACATATTGTGATAGTGTTGATGTTTATGGACCATCAGGTTTCCAATACGCCGATATTAAAAAAATATTTATGCGCGTTTACCCAAATCCTTTCACAAGAAATGCTACAGTTATTTATCGTATTTCGCAACCGGCAAACGTCGAAATTTCGGTTTATGATGTAACAGGTAAGAAAATTAATACATTGTTCTCAGGTTATAGCATGGATGGAACTTATTCAATTCGTAATTCTCTATTAAAATAGTTTTTTTTCTTTTGCTTTGTTAATTTATTAATAACTATTAATACAAAATCATTATGAAAACAACAATTTTTACTTATTTAGCGGTTGCACTAGTGTCTTGACAATTTAAAAATGAAACATTGAAAACAATTTTTTAATCCAGACCTCACAGGTTTCTAAAACCTGTGAGGTCTTAAAATTAAATTGTCGCAACACTAGCAATCGCGGTTCTGATTTCCGGTTGCAAGAATAAAGAAGAAGATACTCCTGCATCCGCACAGACCGTTTATAATGAGTCCAGCGTTCAACAGACCAATACATCGCAGGATGTGTATAATAATGCCGTTTCAGATGTGATTACAAACGGCGACCAAAATGCTACAAAAGAATGCAACACTTGCCCATCGGTTTCTATTACTCCTCTTCAGACCGGTGTTTACCCAAAAACACTTACACTCGATTTCGGTTCGGGTTGTACATATTATGGAGTAACAGTCAAGGGAAAAATTATTGCTGTTTTATCCGACAGGGTAAGGGTTCAGGGCACAACCATTTCAATCACCTTTGACAATTACCAGGTTGATACAATTACTGTGGGCGGCACAGTTTCTCTTACAGTAAACAGCGTCAGTCTGACTTCAATCTCCGTTAGTGAAACAATATCAAATGGAGTGCTGACTATTCCATCCGGTACAATTACCCTCAATTGTACACAATCGCTGACCTGGGAATGGCAACTGACACCATTGAACTATACCGACGATATAATTACAATTTCATCAGGAAATACATCTTATACCGGGCTCAATAGTTTATCTTTTACATCACAGGTTCTTGAACCTGTTATAATAGATGTGGGATGCCTTCAGCCGACCGACGGAAAAGTGAAAATCACAACAACAGGAATTTCCTACACGGCTACAATAGACTTTGGCGACGGTACTTGCGATGGCACAGCTACAGTCACAACAACAGCCCTGTTTACTGATGGCACAAACCATGATTATACCTATACGCTTGCCCTGCCTTAAATTTTTCAAGACCTCACAGGTTTTCAAAACCTGTGAGGTCTAATAATACTTGCCAGATGTAACGTTCCCAATCAAAGTAGCCGATGTACAATCAGTAACAAGTACATTTACATAGTCTCCGGTTTTATAATTCTCTTTTGGAAATACAACTACCTTATTTTGTGAATTTCGTCCGAAAAAATGACCTTTCGATTTTTTTGAAATACCTTCAATAAGCACTTCATATGTTTTCCCTATATCATTATTTTTTACAAGCTTCGAAATTTTTCCCTGCAGTTCAATTACTTGTTTTAGCCGTTCCGCTTTTGTCTTTTCAGCGACATCGTCTTTGAGATTCAATGCCGCATAAGTATCGGGGCGTTCGGAATATTTAAACATGTAAGCAAAATCGAACTTTGCATATTCCATTAATGATAATGTAGCATTATGGTCATCTTCAGCTTCGGTGCAGAAACCCACCATAATATCGGTAGTTACTGCACAACGTGGCAAAATATTCTATATCGTATTTAATCTGTCAATATACCATTCACGTGAATACTTTCTGTTCATTTTTTCAAGAACCCTTGTACTCCCGGATTGTAACGGCAGGTGAATATGTTTGCATATATTGTGAAATCTTGACATAACATGCAAAACATCATCAGTCATATCTTTCGGATGAGAAGTAGCGAACCTTATCCGTATCCCGCGATTATTCCGAGCAATTCTTTCAAGTAATTCCGGGAAATTTATTCTATTTTCACCCTCGTTTTTACCCTTGCCTTCTCCTTTACCTTTACCTTTACCTTTACCTTTACCTTTACCTTCGCCTTCGCCTTCGCCTTCGCCTTCGCCTTCTCCCTCATAACGGTACGAGTTAACATTCTGTCCGATAAGAATAATTTCTTTATATCCGGAAGCGATTAAACCGGAAATTTCCGATTCGATTGACTCCGGCGACCTGCTTCTCTCTTTACCTCTGACATAAGGAACGACACAATAGGAGCAATAATTTTCACATCCCCGCATAATTGGAATGAAGACGGAAATTTTGTTGTTATGAATTCTTATCGGGTCAATGTTTGAGTAAGTCTCATAGTCGGATAATAAAATATTTATTGCTTTTTGACCGCTATAGGCAACTTCAATCATTGCAGGTAATTTACGGTAAGCATCAGGACCTGCAATAATATCAATAATGGCTTCTTCTTCAAATAGCTTGTCTTTCAACCGTTCAGCCATACATCCAATCAAACCGACTAACTCAGTATTCTCTGTGAACTCTGTGTTTAAATTTTTTTTCTTTTCTGCTTTTTGCAGGTTAGGGATTTTGAATAATAATAAAATTTTTTATAATTTTGCCTTTATTTATTTAACCTAAGTTTATGTCTGGACATAGTAAATGGTCAACCATTAAACGAAAAAAAGGTGCGGCCGATGCAAAAAGGTCGAAAATTTTTTCAAAAATTATCAAAGAAATCCAAATCGCCGTTAAAGAAGGGGGAGCAGACCCTGAGGGCAACCCCAGACTAAGATTGGCGATTCAAAATGCCAGAGGTGCAAATATGCCTAAAGATAATGTCACAAGGGCAATCAGTAAGGGATCTGATACCCAAAACTACAGTGAAATTGTCTTGGAGGGCTATGCACCAAGCGGTGTAGCTCTTATTGTTGAATGCCTTTCCGATAATAAAAACAGAACTGTCAGCAATATCAGGGCTATGTTTACGAAAAGAGGAGGCAAGCTCGAATCAACAGGTTCGGTAAGTTATCTTTTTGACAGAAAAGGTATTTTCAATATCCCTAAAGCTGGCATTAATCAGGAAGAATTCGAATTATCAATGATAGATGCCGGAGCCGAAGATATTGAAGATGCCGGTGATATGTTCATTCTTTATACCGCTATGGAGGATTTCGGAAACATTCAGCGAAAGCTTGAAGAAATGAACATTGAACCTGAAAATGCACGGCTTCAGCGAATACCGAATATTTCAAAAAATGTTGATATCGAATCGGCAAAAAAAGTGCTGAATCTTATCGAAGATTTTGAAGAAGACGACGATGTTCAAAATGTTTATCATAATCTTGAAATGACCGATGAGCTGTTAAAACATCTTGGATAACCGGTTTGAGAGAAATTTGCAAAGCAAACTTCTCTCAACTTATTAATAATTTAATTATAAGTATGTATGAAAACAAAAATTAAAAATTTTATTATGCTCTTTCTGACAATTATATGCTTAATTGTCATTACAGAAACAGGCTGTAAAAAGAAAAAACCTGCTCCGGCAATTCCACCGCAGGAAACTTTTGTAATGGATATGAATTTTAAAAATGGTGATACGACCAAAAGCATGACTGGGACAAAGGACATTTTGACATATTATAATTGGGGTCATTCTGCTTGGAATGTAGCGGTCTGGAATTTTATTCTTACTATCAATATGGTTATACCTGTGGCTGCTTTTCTTGAATCATTCAATCATGAAGCCGAATATGATGCGGGAGATGAAGAATGGACATGGTCGTATAATTTTACGCTCGGAGTAGTTCACACCGCCAAGCTTAAAGCCAAATTGGACGGTGAATGGGTACATTGGGAAATGTACATTTCTAAAGAAAATGTTTTTACCGATGTTCTTTGGTTTTATGGCGATTCAAAAACCGACGGTACTCAAGGCACCTGGACAATCAAACGCGATGCAAACAACCCTATCGAATATATCGGAATAATCTGGCATAGAAATACCGATGGAACATCCGACATAAAATATACTAATATTGATAATTCAGATACTGATAATGTTGGCGCCGATTATGGCGATTATGTTATGTATGGAATTACTACAGGCGCTTACGACAGATTTTATGATATCAGCATCCTCGGTAATCTTACTGAAATAGAATGGAGCTACACTTCTAAAATTGGAAGAGTGAAAGATTTTAAAAGATTCCAGGATAACGTGTGGCACTGCTGGGATGCTAATTTAGTTGATGTTGCTTGTGAATAATTTATTAGCTACAAGCGTTTAGTGATTACAGACAGACACTTGTATGTTTGCAAAAACAACTGATTATTCGTTTGTAATCGGTTATAATCGGATAGATAATTTAAAATCAATATTTTAACGATAAAAATATATAAGAGAAATAAATGCAATTGCGTTTATACAACCGTTAGCAACAAGCGGTAAAAAGACAACGACATAACCAACCTGACATCATACTTTGACAATTGAGCATACTTGTAAACTGACTGTTATTGACTGAAAAAAAATGAATTTGCCGACACTCAAGCCGACCTAATGTTTTTAAAATTTTCCCACCGCACATTTTAAAAAATAATTTTATGCCTGCCCACATTGGCACATTGTCTTTTGCCCCAATTCACAAAGCCGACCCTTCTGCAAAAACCAAAGAGCCAATTTTGCTGACCCGCCTAACAATGATAATTTGTTGAAAACTTTTTATACTATTTATTGTCCCAATTCGATAGTCTTTCGTATTTTTGCCAAAATAAGTCAAAACACTTTTAATCAAAATGGACAATCTGGGAGTTATAATAAGAAAACTAAGAGAAGAAAAAGAACTTCCGTTAAGGACAGTTGCCGCTTACCTTGACATTGACCAAGCCATATTAAGCAGAATTGAGCGGGGACAGCGCAAACCAACACGGGAACAAGTTGTAAACCTTGCAAAGTATTTTAAGGTGAATGAAAACGATTTATTAATTGCATGGCTTTCAGACAAATTAGTTTATGAAGTAGTAGACGAACAAAATGCTTTGAAAGCATTGCAGGTGGCAGAGGAAAAGGTTAAGTATCAAAAAAACAGAACAAAAAATAATGACTGAAAATATAAATACAAATATATTTGATAAATACAACCTTGCCCCACTTGATAGAAAGGGGAAAATTTTTGTTGACGGTATTGAAGAAAGGATGAGTTACAGTTTGGAGTTTATTAAATCACAATATCCAAACTTTGAGAAGTTGAATTTAACAATTGAATTTATCGAATATCATCATTCTGATGCAGTCAATGCTGATTTTGAAGATTTAGTAAGAGTTGGCTATTTCCCTTCAACAGAGGCAGAAATGGAACTTGACCACTCTATTAAACACGCTTTGATTGGTTCTTATAAAGCTGCTTTCGCTGATTTAAGAAGAGCGATTGAATTAACATTAACTTCTATTTATCTGACTTCTGAACATACAGACAAACAAGAAGCAGTAAATTGGGTTACTTCGCAAGCCAATACCCCTTTTGTTTCGGATATGCTTAAAAAATTAGCAAGGAGCGGACGATATAAGAATATAAACGATAATTATAAATGGTCTGACAATTTGAAACAATTTTACTGGAACATTTCTGACTTTGCTCACAATAAAGGAGAATTAAAAAGTTATCGCCATTTAAACGAAACAAATTTTTTTATGAGCGGAACGTCCGCCCCAAGAGTTAATTTGCAAACGCTTTACATTTTTTGCGATGCGTTTATTGCTTGTGTGGAAGAAATTGTCGTTATGCTTTCGCTTTACAATCCGGTAATCTTAGTTGGGCTTCCTATGTTTGAAAAATTCGGAACTAATCCTCCAATGTCCGGATTCTACGAAGAACATCAGGCAGAAATAGTCAATCAAATAATTCCTATCAAATACAAAGTATTTTTTGAAAACTTGAAACAAACCGATGAAGAAATAAAAGGTATTGTTGACTGGGTTGCTTCGCATCCTGATTTAACAAAAGAACAGATTGAAGAACAACTAAAGCGGGATAAGTAATTTATGGACGACTTGAATAGCGGTAAGTTTGACAAACAAACTAAACAATAACTAAATATGCCAACACTACATTTTAAAGGAAAAACATTCGTGCAAAACCACCACTTGGCGGTTAAGTATCATCAATTGATACCGAAAAAGGAATTGAGTTTAACCGACAAAGTTTCTTTGCACGATAACCTGATTATACAAGGCGATAACCTGAAAGCATTGAAGGCACTGCTTCCAACTTATGCAGGAAAAATTAAGTGTATTTACATTGACCCGCCATACAATACAGGAAATGATAATTGGGTGTACAATGACAATGTGAATAGCCCAATGATAAAAGAGTGGCTGGGGCAAATTGTAGATAAGGAAGATTTGACACGCCACGATAAATGGTTGTGTATGATGATGCCCCGTTTAAAATTACTTCGTGAGTTATTGAGTGAAGATGGAGCAATTTTTATTACAATAGATGATAATGAAGAAAGCAATTTGCGTGTATTATTAGATGAAATTTTCGGAGAACAAAATTTCGTTGCAAATTTTATTCGTAGAAGAAGAAAAACACAAGCCAATCTTGCTAAGAATATTGCTCCAGTACATGAATATATTGTATGTTATTGCAAGAACATAGAATATTTTGATGCATATAAAATTCCTTATTCAGAGGAGTTCATAAAAAAAACTTTTTCAAATCCAGATAATGATACGCGAGGTTCTTATCAAACGGGGCCATTAGCAAGACCTGAAAATTCCTCAAATAAAGAATATACGTTAACAATGCCGAATGGCAGAAAAATAAAAGCAAAATGGAGTTGTTCCCAAGAGACATTTGATAGATATATTGCTGAGAAAAGATTAGTAATTCCGAGAAACGGTGAAGGAATGCCGAGGATAAAAATATTTCTTTCCGAACTTGAGGGACAAATTCCAAATACGTGGTGGGATGATGTTGCAACAAATGATGAAGCTTCAAAAGAAATAGAAGAAATTTTCGGGACGAATGCGGCATTTTCATTTCCTAA
>JACQWN010000214.1:0-2229 GCA_016209245.1 Bacteroidia bacterium | reverse complement strand
GTCCTTGACAGTTTTGCAGGTTCAGGAACTACCGCACACGCAGTTTTAGACCTAAATAAGGAAGATGGTGGCAATCGTAAATTTATTTTATTAGAGATGGAAGAGTATGCAGACAAAATAACAGCTGAAAGAATTCGGAGGGTAATCAAAGGAGTAAAAACTGCAAAGAATGAAAAATTAAAAAAAGGATTAGGCGGAACATTCAGTTACTTTGAGTTAGGCGAAACCATAGAAATGGAAAGCTTACTTAAAGGAAAAAACTTACCTTCGTTTACAGAGTTTGCCCGCTATCTTTTTTACACAGCCACAGGCGAAGAATTCAACGAAAAATTAGTGAATGAAAAAACTGGTTTCATTGGTGAAAGCAAAAACCACGAAGTGTATTTGATTTATAAACCCGATATTGAATGGTTAAAGCGGAATGCTTTAACGCTAGAAGGTTGTCAAAATCTGCCAAAATTTAAAAATAAACAACGATTAGTATTCGCACCTTGTAAATATGTGGATGACTTTACTTGTTTAGAACATAGAATTGATTTTTGCCAATTGCCTTACGAAATTTATAGAATACAACGATGAAACTAAAGCATTATCAGGAAAAGGTTTTAAAGGAACTGAAAGAATATTTAGTTGCTTTAGCAGATGCAAAAAAAGAGTTTGAAGAAATAGCAGAACTTAAACCGCAATTTGCAAAGCATATAAATTTCCCGAAAGAAGCTTGGGAAAAATCAACAGGTCGGTTGATTTACAGTTCAAAAACAAATGGATTAGAAGAACCAGTACCTGACATTTATTTGAAAGTGCCAACAGGTTGGGGAAAAACACTTTTGGCTTGCCACGCTATTGACAACATACATAAAACATTTCTCAAAAAACAAACCGGCTTGGTTTTATGGATTGTGCCATCAAATCAAATATACAGGCAAACTATTTTAGCATTAAAAAACCGTGAACATCCGTACAGACAGATTTTAGACATTTCAAGTGGAGGCAGAACAATAATAAAAGAAAAAACAGAAATGTTTAACCGCCTTGATGTGGACGAACATTTAATTGTATTAATGTTAATGCTGCCTTCGGCTAATCGTCAAAATAAAGAAACTTTAAAAGTATTTCGTGACCAAGGTGGATTTACTGATTTTTTTCCAAGAGAAGATGATTTTGAGGGACATAAAAAACTCAAGGAACTCATTCCGAATTTAGATTGCTTCACCACCGAAATGGAAGTTTTCGGAACACAAATTAAAACTTCGCTTGGCAATACTTTAAAAACTTTACGTCCACTTGTTATTATTGACGAAGGACACAGAGCTTATGGAGAATTGGCAAGGAATACTATAAGAAGTTTCAATCCTTCCTTTATCCTTGAACTTTCCGCAACACCTCCTCCAAACAGTAACGAGTTGGTGAAAATTACAGGACGAGAACTGCACGATGAAGAAATGATAAAATTGGATATTCACTTAACCAACAAAACAAGTTTAGAATGGCAAGACACTTTATTAGCAAGCTATGAAAAGCGGAATGAGTTGGAGAAAAAAGCCAAGGAATACGAAGGTAACACCGGCGAGTATATCCGCCCAATATGCTTGATACAAGTTGAACGAACAGGCAAAGACCAAAGAGAAAAAAAGTTTATTCACGCAGAAGATGCAAAGGAATATTTAAAAAAAAAATGTAACATTCCTGAAAACCATATTGCAATAAAGAGTAGCAAAAAAGACGACATTGAAGGCATAGACTTGTTTGGTCAAGATTGTGAAATACGTTATATAATAACAAAACAAGCCTTACAAGAAGGCTGGGATTGTTCTTTTGCATACATTCTTACTGTGCTTACTAATCCATCATCGGTAACAGGCATAACTCAATTAGTTGGTAGAATTTTAAGACAACCTTTTGCACGTAAAACAAAAATCAAAGAATTAGACGAGTGCTATGTTTACACTTTCCGACAAACTGCAAGCACCTTAGTAAAAGAAATAAAATCAGGTTTAGAGGATGAAGGATTAGGCGACATTGCTGGAAGAATTGTAAGCGATGAAGCGGGAACAGATACAGGAGGATTGAAAGACCGTGATATTAAATATCGTTCTGGATTTAAAAAATTTGAAGGTAAAATTTATCTACCTAGTGTTTGCACGAAAACTCTAAAAATTCATTATTTTCAAGGGTTTGCTGTTGATAAAATCTGAAAACTTTATGCGAATGTTAAGCAATATTGCTGTA
>JACQWN010000213.1:6359-23175 GCA_016209245.1 Bacteroidia bacterium | reverse complement strand
TACACACACAAGAAAAATATCCCGGTACAGGAATAGAGCTTGCCATCTGTAAACAAATTGTTGAACGGCACAATGGTAAAATCTGGGTCGAATCAAAACCTAACCAAGGCACAACATTTTATTTCACATTAAACAAAATCAAAACTTCCCAGTCTGAAAAAACAATTATTATAAACAAACAGGTATTGAGGGATAGGAAATAATGAATTAATTAAATTTATAAAATAAATCAATGCAAACTATTGATTATATCAGAAAGATTAAAACCCAAGACGAGGAGATTGCCCGTCAAAGGGAAGAAATAAACGCTTTTAACGAAGCTTACAGAGTACTTTCAGAGGAATTGCATGAAAAAAATGAAAACTTTCAATCACTTGAAAAAAAACTTAAAACAATTGAAAACAATTTCAGAAGGAAATACAGTGAAAACATTGCCCTGCTCAAAGCTTTGATGGCTATTTTAAAATTTCCGGATTATAAGTATATAATAAAAATTATTTACCATTCATGCAAAAAATTAATTGGCGCTCAGGCAGGTCTCGTTTCACTTTTAACAGAAGACAATATACAAAAAAAAGTACTTTATTCTGATATAGGGAAATATTCGTGTACTGTTGATGGCGATTTTCCAATGTCTCTAAGGGGATCCATGGAGAAATCCTATAAGCTGCAAACACCTGTCTATGAAAATAATTTTCCTGATTCAGAATGGACTGAATATTTGCCAAAAGGACATATTCATTTGCAAAATGTTATGTTTGTCCCGTTCATGATCGAAAATAAAGTTTGCGGCTTATTAGGTTTTGCTAATAAACCGGGAGAATTTAATGATGATGACAAAAGAATGACCCTGGCGTTTTCCGAATTTATTTCAATCGCTCTGCATAATAATAGGATTCTTCAAACATTAAAAGAAAAAGTCAAGAAAATTGAACAGTTGAATAAACAATTGAAGAATAAAAACGAAGATCTGGAAAAAATTCTTTACATCATGACTCACGATCTTCGCTCTCCATTGATTAATATACACGGATTCAGCACGGAGATTTCTGAAATAATAGAAGATATTGGTAATAAATTGGCGAATTTCACAAATTTGGAAACGTTGAGGGAAAGTTTGTCACCATTATTAAATAGTGAACTTCCGTTGTTTTTCAATTATATTTTCGTGAGTATTAATAAGCTTGACAGTCTTATTAGTGCATTGCTCAAACTTTTCAGGTTAGGTAGAACCGAAATGACAGTACAAAAAATTGATATGAACAATTTGTTAGCGGATGTTATAAGCAATTTTGAATACGGGCTTAAAGAGAAAAATGTTGATGTTGTCATCGGGAAATTACCATCATGTAAAGGCGATTTGTCGCTTATTCACCAGGTGTTTAGCAATATCATTGATAACGCACTAAAATACGGTTCACCCGGAAAAAAACAGAAGATTGTTATTTCAGGGACAAAAAGCAAAAATTTTTCGGTGTTTTCCATTGAAGATAATGGTAAAGGAATTTCTCCAAATGAGCGGGAGAAAATTTTTGAGTTATTTTATCGCTCCGATAACAGCGTCTCTGGCGAAGGGCTTGGACTTGCAGCCTCCAAGAAAATCATCGAGATGCATGGCGGTAAAATCTGGGTTGATTCGGTTATTGGAGAGGGATGCAAGTTCTATATTTCGTTGAACAATTGATGGCTATACTATACGCGGGTAAATTTCCGCATTTATTATTCCATCGAAGTACGAATTTGTTACGAAGTTACGAACTACGAATTCGTACTTCGTATGTTCGTATTTTGTTCGTACTTCGGTGGGATAATTGCTATAAATAAACCGATTGTAAAATGCGGAATTTTATCCCGTTGGCAGTATAATTGTTAATAGTCATTTGTTATGGGTAAATAATTTTTTTTAGAAGTAAAATAATATGAACATGACAAAGAACATAAAAATTTTGCTTGTGGATGATCATAAAATTCTTCGCGATGGAATAAAAGCCATCCTGTCGGATTATAATGACATTGAAATGGTAGGTGAATGCGAAGACGGTGACGATGTACTTAACTTTTTAGAAAAGCAGGATGTTGATGTAATTCTTATGGATATAAAGATGAAACGCCTGAATGGTATTGATGCCACCCGCCTTGTAACGGCAAGATACCCAAATGTGAAAATAATAGCGCTTAGTACGTTTAATGAAGAGATTTATCTTACTAAAATGCTGAAACAAGGCGCATCCGGTTATATCCTCAAGAATACAGGAGAAGATGAATTAATTAGGGCTATAAAATGCGTTAATGATGGCGATAATTATTTCAGCGAAGAAGTGACAGCGGTTATGATGGCTAAGTATTTAAAAAAGGAACGCATAGGGAAAAGCGCCAGAATGGCTCATATTGAAAAATTGACCAAAAGAGAAAAAGAAATCCTGAAGCTGATAATAGAAGAATTGACCAACAACCGGATTGCTGAAAAGCTCTTTATCAGCCCTCGTACTGTGGACACACACCGTAGAAATCTTTTACAGAAAATAGGAGTGAAAAATACTGCAGGACTGGTTAGGTTTGCTTATGAGAATAAGATATTTGAAGAAGATTGGACATGAATTTCATGAATAATTTATGAATAAAAAGACAATCCTTATTGTTGAAGATGATAGTGGAATAAATCTACTGCTGCAAAAAAAAATCAGAGATATTGGGTATGCTGCGGTGGGCTGTATAAACATCAATGATGCGCTTATCTGGTGCATGATAAATGAACCGTTATTTATCCTTCTTGATTACCATCTGGGCAATACTGATGCAATAGAACTTATCAATATGCTTAAAGAAAAGGGGAAAAACTACTATTTTGTTGTATTAACGGGACACAACGACTATAAAATTGCTGTGGAAATGATGAAATTAGGCGCATTGGATTTTATTATCAAAGAGATTAATTTCATCTCGCAAATGCCGGCAATAATTAATCGAATTATCAGAAATATTGAAACCAAAGAAGAACTTCGGTTATTGCAGGGGAAAATTATTAAAAGTGAGGAGAAATACAGAACCATATTTGAAAATATTCTTGATATCTATTTTGAGTGTTCTAACGATGGGAAAATTCTTGAAATAAGCCCATCGGTTGAACGTATTTTGAAATATAAGCGAAATGACTTGTTAGGCACATCAATCAGAAACTGGATATCAAATACAGATGAAGTAAAAAAAATACGCACACAATTTGAAACACAAAAGTGTTATGATGATTTTGAAGTACTTGTCAAAGATGCCCTTGGAGAGCTGAGATGCTGCTCCGTTACAAGTCATATAATTAATGATATCTTCGTTGGAACACTTAGAGATATTTCAGAACGCAAAAAACTGGAAATAAAACTCTTAAATGCAATACTTGAAACAGAAGAAAGGGAAAGAAAAAGATTTTCCGAAGATTTGCATGATGGCTTAGGCCCTTTGTTATCAAGCGTTAAATTAAATATTAACAGGTTACAAAAGGAAAAGTTGGAAACCATGGACCGAAACGAAATTATTAAATTTACTTCAAAGCTGATTGATGAAGCAATATCCGATTCACGTAACATTGCTAATAATCTGACTCCGATTGTCCTGAATGATTTTGGACTTGTTGATGCAATAAAAGCTTTCATAAAATCTGTCAAATCAGCATCCGGTATTGAAATTAAATTCGTATGCAATCTGAACACCAGACTGCGATTAATTGTAGAAATTATGCTATACCGCATTATTCAGGAATTAATAAATAATACTCTGAAACATGCAGACGCAAAAAATATAACAATCGCACTAAAGGATGATGTGAATTTACTTTCGATGGTCTATACGGACGATGGAAAAGGTTTTGATTATGAAAAAATGTTAAAATCGGATTCTTACAATGGTTTAGGGCTTAAAAATATTATGAATAAAACAAAGACGATAAATGCCTATTATTCATTCGACAGTAAGCCCGGCAAGGGTGTAAAGGTGTCTATAAAATTTGTCTCCGATAAATTGTCCGGATTCTCGTGTTGAAATTAATGGTACAGGCAATTACACCACACAATTACGTTATTTTTATAAATACCGGAATAGTAGATTCTTTGCATTTTGATGTAGTGCTAACTTAAGTGTGCTTGATAGCAAAAACAATTTTTTATCACAAACCCGGCATACTCACCCCCTTCCCCTCTCTATGAATAGAGAGGGGGAACGAGGGGGTGAGTATGCTTCTTAAGTTAACACATATGGGTTTTAGTCCACTTTCTGACTTTTTCAACAAAGACTATAAAAAATCCCTGTCAAAATTTTGCTATCTCAAAATACTCATATTTCCTTTCTTGGATATTAGGACACCTCCGAATGTTTCGGCTTCAGCATAATAAACATAAGTATCAGAATTTTGTAATTGTCCTTTATAGTAACCATCCCAACCATAGTTTAGGTCATGCGATTCGAATACCAACTCGCCCCACTGGTTAAATATTTTGAATTGCTTTAAAGATTTCAGACCCCAGCCATCAACATACACAATATCATTAATGCCGTCATTATCGGGAGTGAAAGCGGTGGGAACATCAATTGAATAAACTTTTATGATTTCAACAGTTACACTTTTTTCAGCAACAAAGCAATTATTTGTATCACTTACGAAAATTGTATAAACAGTAGTTTCCAGAGGATTAACCACCGGATTAAGGCACTCGGCACAACTCAAACTGGTAACTGGCAACCAGTAAAATGAATATATATCCGGTACATTTGCAGTAAGATATGAGTTTTCTCCAATTACGACGGCGGTATCGTTCGACAATGTAAATTCAGGATATTCCTGAACGGTTATAAGCATAGTTTCTGTAGCGCTGCAATTATTGACATCCGTAACCGTCACAAAATAATTTTCATTAAATAAAGGTGTTACAACGGGATTAGCTGTTGCTCCTGCTTCTAATCCGGCAGCATTGGTCCAATAATATGAAATTCCTCCTGATGCCTGCAGTTTCAAGCTTTGCCCTTCACAAATCAAGGTATCGGCTGATACACTTATTTCCGGGAGTGGATAAACCTGAATGCTTGCGCTTGTGGTATCGGTGCATCCAAAATCATTATAAGTAATCAGATTCAAAGCATAAGTTCCTGGAACAGGATAATATGGTTGCGGCTCAAAGCCTGTGCTGTTAAAACCATTTCCAAAATCCCACAAATATTCTGCAGCGCCATAAGACTGATTGTCAATTTCGGCTGTGAACGGTTCGCAAAATGTCAGATTATTAATTCTGAAAGAAGCGAACAGCTCATTAATATATATGCTGTCTTCGATATACCTGTCGCAGGTATGAATGGAATCGGCATATAGCAGTAATCGCGGATATATAAAGCCAAGACGGTCATAAATATGAAAAACGGGAGTGCCTTGCATCAATATACCATCGCCAAGATCCCAGGTAAAACTATAAATGCTCACCGGATTGTATATTGTAAGCTGAATTTCTTCACCTTTACATGCGGTATCGGATGCAATAATTTCAGCATAGGGTCCGCCTACATCAATATAAGCATTTTTTACTGCGGTATCAGCACATCCGTTTGTTGTAGCTACAATAAGAGTTATATCGTATATTCCCGGTTCAGCATAATTATGTTGCGGATTTTGGAACGTCGATTGCGACTGAGTATCGCCAAGCTGCCAATTCCATGATGAAATATCAGACGAAATACTTTCATCAGTAAATTTGACCAACAATGGATAACAATTCGAATATAAAGTGTCGGCGGAAAATTGAGCGGCCGGATAATTCTCAACATTAATAATATCAGATTTAGAGAGTGACGAATCGCATCCATAAACATCAGCTACAAGAAGTGATATGGTAAACATACCTGAATCAGCGTAAGCGTGGTGCTGAACGGCGCCTTCAACTGCCTGTCCATCGCCAAAATCCCATGAATATATATTCTGCTCATCAGGATACTTAGGTTGTAATGTGATTTGATCGCCCGCACAAAGCGAAATATCTGAAACTATAAATTCAGGGTTAGGTTTTGACGAGATGATATAGTCTTCCCTGCTCAGCGAATCCGCACATCCGAGTATGTTTGACATAGTCAACTGTACGCTGAAAAGTCCTGTAGAATCATAGATATGAACGGGTGAGCCCAACGATGAAGCTTGCCCGTCGCCGAAGCTCCAGTACCAAAATGTCGTAGTATCGGTTAAAGAATTATTTATAAAATGAATGGAAAGCGGTATATTGGTGAGCACTCCTGTTGAAGCTGTATCGCCATATCCGTCATCAAAATTCCATAAATACTTATAATAATCACCCATGAATGGAAAATTATCCTCATCAACCGATGGCGAGCCGTCAAATTGAACTTCAAGACCGGGACATCCGACAATTGTATCAGCCGTAAATTCACTTTTAATAGCCCTGAAAGGAATAGTTTTTTCTGTAAGATAATTACATCCTGTCCCGTAATTTTCAGCATAAAGCATAACCATATAATCACCGGTTGTTGTATATTGATGAACAGGAGAAGGAGCGTTATTGACCATAGTTCCATCGCCTAAATCCCAGATAAAATAATCGGCATCAATCAGCAGTCCATGGTAAGAACCTGTATATGGTTCATCACAGTTGACATTTCTATAAAAATCGGCGACAGGACCTTTAATATATACTATATCTTCAAGAGTATAAGGTTCGCTAAAGCAATAGTTATAAGCGACAGCAAGTGTAACATCCATATATCCCGTATCAATAAATAAATGTGAAGCATTTTGGGAATATGAAACAATTCCATCGCCGAAATCCCAGAACCATCCATTGATAAGGTTTTGGTCGGTAGAAAGATCTGCGAAAATGACGGGGTCGGAAGCGCAAATAACTGAAGGTGTTAACATTTCAAAAGCGGCTGTCTGAGGCGTCCCTGTATAAACTTCTGAGGAATTTGTTGAAGTGCAGCCAAGGGCTGTGGTAATAGTCAAGCTCATAATAAAGGTACCGGTATCCTGAAATGTATAAACAGGATTTCTGTAATTTGAAATATCACCTGTGCCAAAATCCCAATGCCAGCTTATTATTGAATCAACAGCCGAATTATATTGACTATTGTCGTGAAATGGCGCTGTTATTGGAATACATCCTGAAAGAAGCGGGTCAATAAAATCGGGTGTGTTGCTGGGGTCAAAACGTGCATGAGGCAAGGCGATGAGCATGTTTTGTTCCGAAATCGCAGTATCTTTACAACCGGTCTGGCTTGTTACAATGAGCGTATCATTAAAAATATATTGTCCATCGTGAGCATTTCCGCTGACCTGGTAGTAACTATTTACAGGAGTTTGTTGATTTGAAATACCGCCGTTTCCGAAACGCCAGTCATAAGTAACTGCATTACTTGAAAGATCAGTAAACTGAACAAAAGCCGGCAATTCACAACTATAATGATTATCTGCAATAAAACCGGCATTAACATAATCAACAATAATAGTTCTTGAAAATACATCCGTACATTCGCCATTTACAGATGCCGTTAGACTAATAGTGTAATTTCCGGGTTCAATATAAAAATGTTGCGGAGCTTTTTTGCCGGATGTACTTCCATCGCCGAAATCCCAAAAATATGAAGTTGCAACCTGCGATAAAAGCTGAAATTGAATATTCTCCCAACGGCAAACAGTGTCCCGTATTATATTAAATTCAGCCACATCATTATAAATTTTAATGTAATCCTCTTTTATTACAGTGTTAACACATTGGTTGACATCTACCACGGTTAATTTAACTGTATAATTACCATTTACTTCATAAATGTGAGCCGGCTCTTGCTCAAATGAATAGCCCATATCGCCGAAATTCCAGAAATACATAAGCAATGGGGCGCCGGAATTAATAAGGTCAAAAATGACCGGTGTGGTATCGGAACAGTTTGTTTCGTGATTTGCAGAAAAATTAATATCAGGTAAAGGAAATGCGGTGACTGATTTATTTTTGTTTGTCGTTGTTTTACATCCATGAGCGTCGGTTACCTGCAATGTAACCGGGAAATTTCCGCCGGTTGAATAAGTATGTACAGGGTTCTGTATATCACCTGTTGAGCCGTCGCCAAAATCCCATAAACGACTGATAACGGGAGCATCAACCGAAATAGAATTATCCGCAAATGTCGTGCTGACAGGTACGCAACCCGCTGAATCGTTCATTGTGAATGCTGCGACCGGATTGGCATACACTGTTATGATGGCTGAAACAGAAGCTGAATTTGTCCCATTACTTACGGAAAGACTCACCGTATAATTGCCAGGGTTGATATACGATGCCTGCGGATGAACAAGGGAAGAATGGTTGCCATTACCTAAATCCCAGGAATAATTAAGCGTGCCCGAACCCGATGATTGATTTGTAAATTGCACAAGTATCGGACTACAACCTGAGTGTTTATTCATTGAAAAGTTTGGTATTACCTGCGCCCGAATAGTGATTGTACTTATAAAAATTTGCAGCATTAACAAGCTGACAGTTGTTTTTAACCTGAATAATTTCTGTGTTGGACTAAAGTCCAAAAATTGTGCAGGTTGAATAACCCCAGCCTTAAGGCTGGGGTTAGTGAATTCCACTGAATAAAAGGGCTTTAGCACAAATTTACGAATAATGCAAGTTAAAAAATTGGAATATTTCATTCCTGTTATACACTGTTTCATAGCTGTACGATTTTAAGGTTCAGTACAAAAATATAATATCGCACACTGTCAGAACAGACGTAAAACAGGTAAAATTTATTCTACGTGAAAAGTATTAAATTTTTTAGGTGATTTCAGGCATTTTCAAATTCAGGATTACAAATTTACATTATTTGTAAATTGCATTAAAATGAACTATTTTTGCCTTTAAAATAAAAATATGAAGCGTTATTTTAACACTACCGGATATTGCTGGCCCGAGATGCATTATATAGTTAAACCTTTACGGGGGCTTGAAAAAGAAATATATCAGCTCATTGAGCGGGAGCAATATTTTTTAATTCATGCACCGCGACAATCTGGAAAAACGACTCTACTTCATTCATTAGTAAGGCGGCTTAATGAAGAAGGTAATTATATTTCCGTTACCTTTACACTTGAAGAAGCCGGTGTTCCCGGAATAACCGAAAAATCAGCCAACCGGAAAATGATAAACGCCTTATTTGATGCTTCGACGCTGGTTTTATCGAAAGAGCATTTACCGCCTGAGCCTGAAACATTTCATAATAAATCTTTAAAAGATTATTTAGTTGAATGGGCTGGTAGGATGCCAAAAAAAATTATACTATTAATTGATGAGGTTGATTCACTTTTTGACAATACTCTGATTTCAGTATTACGACAACTGCGAAGCGGATTTACGCTTCGGCCTGATAAGTTTCCTTCATCCATAGCTTTGGTTGGGCTGCGAGATATTAGAGATTATAAGCTCAAGGTCAGAAATCCGGAGGATTCATTAGGTTCGGGTTCGCCGTTTAACATCAAAGCAAAATCTTTTATGCTGAGTGCATTCACAAAAGAAATGATTAAAGAATTATATAGCCAGTTTACACGTGATACGGGACAGGTATTCAGCGATGAAATAATTGATTTAATATACAATTATACGGGTGGACAGCCATGGCTGGTAAATGCCATAGCAAATGAAATTGTCGTGGAAATATTAAAAGAAGATTATACCAGGAAAATAACCAAAGAAATAGCAGAGCTTGCAAAAGAAAATCTGATTTTACGCAGGGATACGCATTTGGACAGCTTATTGGACAAGCTACAGGAAAATAAGGTAAAGCATATTGTAACGTCTGTTATAAGCGGTGAAATTCAAGACTTTAATGCTTTTGACAATGATTTACAGTATTGCAGGGACCTCGGTATTATTTCCTCGGATAAACCTGTAAAAATATCAAACAAAATATACCAAGAGATAATTCCAAGAGTTTTAAACTACGGACTTCAGGAAAATATCGGTGAAGAAGGTGACCTTGTTTGGTACATCAAAGACAACAGGCTTGATATGGATAAGCTATTGAGAGCATTTCAGGTTTTTTACAGGGAAAATTCCGAGCATTGGATTGATCGTTTTAATTATAAGGAAGCCGGACAGCAATTATTGCTCATGGCATTTTTACAAAGGGTAATTAATGCAAACGGACGAATTGAAAGAGAGATGGCTGTTGGCCGTGGCAGAACCGATTTGGTTGTTCATTTCGGCAAATACAGATTTGTGCTTGAATTGAAGCTCAAACATAAACATTACTCAAAAGAAAAAAGTTACGCTCAATTATCGCGTTACCTTGATACGCTCGGTTCAGATAAGGGCTACCTGGTACTTTTCGAACCCGCAAGCTCCGATGAAATTACGTGGGAGACAAGGATAAAATGGGAAGAGGTGCGATATAATTATGAGGACAGAATAAAGTATATTACGGTAGTGGAGATGTAGAGAAGACTATTGGGGACGCTCTACTTCAAATTCATAAAAAATGCCGCAACTTTATGTAAAGTTTGCGGCATTCATGTTTGAACCATAAAACCTATTACGCTATGAATTAAGGGAAGTTATTTTCTTTTTTAATGATTTCTGCCAGATAGCTATTATTTAATAAAATTCTGAATTCGGTTCTTCTGTTCATTTCCCTTCCTTCGGGATTATCACTTCCATCGCTATAAAAATTGTCAACCATCGGCACTATCTCTCCAAAAGCTGTTGTAATCAGCCGATTTTTGCTAATTCCTTTGCTGATAAGATAATTAACCACACTTTGTGTTCTTTGATTTGAAAGCTCCAAATTATATTCATTGTTTCCCAAATTATCGGTAAATGAATTTATTTGCAATGAAATATCTGGCTCTTTCTTTAGAATTACTAGCAAGGTGCTGTCAATAACTTTTTTTGCATCAGCAGTCAATTCTGATTTATCAAATTCATAATAAATATTATTTAATACAAAAGTTTCCTGCTTCATCATCTCCATTTCAACCTGGCTGATTGTTATTGTATCGCTATTGTTAATGGATTCCGTGAGTAATTCAATTTCTTTATTTGCATTGTATGCAAATGCAAAGATATCATCGCAACAGGTAGAATGAAGGGATGACGAATTATTACCTCTGTTTGAAACGAAGAAACCTTCGCTGTTATTTAATAAAACATAGTACAAATCATCAACAGATGAATTTACTGGAGGGTTAAGATTTACAGGCTCTGTCCATTTTCTCATTGCTCCACTTGCTTTGAATATATCAAATCCGCCAAGACCGGCATGACCGTTTGAACTGAAATATAAAGCATTTGACTTTAAATCGTAAAAAGGCGTTGCTTCATCAAATCTTGTATTTATTTTATTTCCAGCATTCTGTGGGGCATCAAACTTATTATCACTCTTATTATAAACAGCAAACCAAATATCTAAACCACCAAAACCGCCAGGACGGTCAGAAACAAAATACAGAACATCTGCCTATGTTTTAAAATCTATTCCGACAGAAGGTTGGGTATTTGTAAAACCGGACATATTAATCATTTTATCTAATTTGACAGGCGCCACCCATTCGTCTCCCGATTTGATACTGACAAACAATTCACAATTGGCTTTATTGCTTTTTAATATTTCGCAACGGGTAAAATAAAAGTGGTTTCCATCCTTTGAAAATGTACCATTACAGGTGTTTTCACCGCTATTATTAAACGGAAGCACATTTATGTCATCGCTTGTCCAATTATTATCTTTTCTGTGCGCTGTATAAAATTCTGCGACATTATTTTGAATATCGCCGGCATTACTCGGTCTTACTGATGAAAAAATCAAAAGTGAATCATTAAAAGGAATTGGCGAAAGCTCGGTATGCGCTCTATTAATTGAAGAGTCAAGCATTGTGATTGTTACATTCTCGTTTTTTTGAACAAGAATATTAATCTTATCAAAATTGGTGAGTTCTTCCCGAGCTTTAATTTTCAAATCAAGTATTTTCTTATCATCAACCGGCGTTTTAATAAATTTCTCTAACATGGTTTTTGCCTCTGCATATTGTCCGTCCATCTTCAGCATTATACCATAATAATAAAGCGCTTCAGGATATTTTAAAGGGGATTGATTCCATGTCTTATAATAACATTCCTTTGCCTGACGGTATTCCCGGATATTTCTATACAATTCCCCCAGCCGGAAATTTACTTCGGCATTATTTGATTTCACCGAATTATACAGCTCATAATATTTTATAGCAGCCCTGTAATCACCTGCCTTTTCCGCTCCTTTGCCAAGCCGTTTGTAATCGGTTACCGAAAATACAACATTGTTGTCTATACTCTGGCAATAACCATTTATTATTAGAATATACGCTGACAGAATAATGATTAATCCGATTGTTTTCATAACATTCTTGTTTAATATGGTTCAAAATCGTATCTATTATAGATACTCAAAATCTTAAATTAAAATCTTCAGAAGCATTATGCTTTGTGCTTATTTCTTTATAAATTAACGATATTTCAAAAGCTCCCCTGTGCTTTGATGCAATCTGCAATTCAGAAATATTATAATCATAGCTTACACCGATTTCGAGCTTTCTATAATTTAAGCCGGCAATGAAAATAACGGCATCGAAATTTCTGTTTTGACCGCTCCGGATTGAAATTCCGGTACTGGCCCAATTAATCTTTTCAGAAAAGCCGGTTAAACTATATTTCATAATCATGCCGGCAACAATTTCATTTGCTTTATTCTGTGTCATATAAATTAATGCTGGAGAAAGTATTACTGTTTCTCCGATAATAAAATTTGATTTTATAGAAGCAGTGAATCTCTTTGATGTCGTTTCTTTAATGCTATGGTTGATTTCATTTTCCGTTACCCATGATTTAAATCCGGATTTCGAATAATTGATATGATATAATGCCAAACCAAATTCCGGTTGAAAATTTTTACCATAATATTTCCATATAATTCCTGAATTAAAATCAAAAAAAGAGCTTTTTGTATCCAGCATTCCTTCAAAATTTTCAAGCCGGTTATTGAAATAACCGGTTGACATATCAAATTGATTTGGAAAGGTAAGCTCTCCGGCTGAAAACTTTTTGTGAATATAACCTGCCTGAAATCCTATTAATGTGGAAATTTTTCTGATGAACTTATGATACACTCCTGTCAAAAATAATTGATTGGAAGTCAACCCTATTTGTCCAGATTTATCGTTTATTAATAAAATACCGCCCGTCATTATATCGGTATTGCTAATATAATATTGCCTATCAAATCCGACAAGCCCGGTTTGATATGGTGCCGAAATAACCGCCCATTGGGAACGGTAAATATTAACCAGTCTCCAATCACCGTTGTAATTTCCGCTATTAGCAGGATTAATTACCGATTGCGGAATTTGAAATTGTGAAAAATGTATATCCTGCGCCTTCAGAAAATTCATTAAAAGAAGCCCGGATATAATTAATAATATTATCCATTTAAAGATGGATAAGACCATAATATTTTGTCTGCTTGCTCTCATAACACATAATTTTTAATTTCATATAACAAAAATACTATGAGAAAAGCCATAAAAACAGACGTGAAAACTGTATTTATATTTATATGTAAAAAATATTATTTGACTAAGTGTTTTCCAGTAGGAAAAGAATCTGTTTATTTTTACCTTTGTCGAAAAAAAATAATGAAAAAGGAAAAAGAACAATGGAAAAATCAATTATACTTCGCTGACAATTTAGAAGTATTAAAGAGATATTACAAAGAATATCCCAATGGATTTATTGATTTAATCTATATTGATCCGCCTTTTAATTCTAAAAGAAACTATAATGTACTTTTTGAAAGTATTGATTTGACTGATACAAAAGCACAAAAACAAGCCTTTGCAGATACATGGAGCAACGTTTTATATATTGATGCACTTTCTGAAATACAAGACATGAGTCCCAATCTGTATAATTATTTGAATTGCCTTGATAATATTAATGTTTCAAAAAGTGCAGCTTCATATCTTACTACAATGGCAATACGTATATATTATATGCACAAATTATTAAATGAAACCGGAAGTTTTTATTTGCATTGCGACCCGACCATGAGTCATTATTTAAAATTAGTTTGTGATTTAATTTTTGGGAATCGGAATTTCAGAAATGAAATTGTTTGGTGCTATTCGATAGGCGGAAAATCTTCAAAATTATTTGGAGAAAAACATGATATAATATTTTTATATACAAAATCCGATAAATGGATATTCAATAGCAATGACCCTAATGTTAGAATATTAAGAAAACCAGGCAGTCATATGAAAACTGTTATAAAACGAGGTCAGATATTTCAAATAAAAAAAGACAACAAGACAGGTAAAATATATGAATATCCTCTCGATAAAATAGCAAATGATTATTGGATAGATATTGAGCAATTAAACAGAGAAGATGCTGAGAGATTAAATTTTCCGACTCAAAAACCTGAAGCTTTATTAAAAAGAATTATTTCTGCAAGCACAAATAAAGGTGATATAATTGCAGACTTTTTTTGTGGTTGCGGCACAAGCATAGTAGTTGCAGAAAAATTAAAACGAAAATGGATTGGCGTTGATATTTCTCATTTGGCTGTTAATCTTATAATACAAAGAAGAATTAAACCGATATATAAAAATAGAAAAAACATACTTGATAATATTGAAATACATGGATTTCCACAAGATATTGATTCAGCCCGTGAATTAGCAAATAAAGTTAAGAAAGGTCGTTTTCAATTTGAGCAATGGATAGTCGAAGTAATGCTTAACGGTGTGCTGAATGACAAAAAAAATGAAATGGGATATGACGGATATTTGACTTACTATTTAGATAAAAACAAAAAAGAATATGCACTTATTGAGGTTAAAAGCGGGAATGCAGATTTGCACGATATAAATTATTTTATAAATATCGTGAAAAATAAAAATGCGGGATTTGGAATATTTGTTTGCTTTGAAGAGCAAATTACAAGGAATATGAAAGAGGCGGCAATAAGACAACGTGTCCATCCTAATTTTAAAAACAAACATAAAATTCAAATAATATCAGTGCAGGATTTATTAAGCAATAAATTACCGGATATACCTGAATCAACAAAGACAACTTTTAAAAGTGCTGAACCGGAAGCAATGAATTTAGAAGAATCGCAGAAAGGTATTGAATTATTATGACTATTTTGGAGCATTTTGAAAAATGCCTGAATTTTTTAATTTTGTTTTAAAATATTTTATTAACTTTGTCGCCCTAATTAAAATATATTGTTCTATTATAACAAAACCCCAAAAGATTTTAATGAAACCATTTTCTCTGTATTTTTGCTTTGTATCCCGCAAAACTGTTTTTATAAACATAAAAAACAGGGACAGATATTAAAATCTATTATTACCTTTTCCGTTTTTTATATTCAAAATTTGTATCTGTTCGGGTTACTGTTGACACGAATTACACTAATTGAAATCAAATGATAGTTGACTTGATATATAAAGAAGAAGTTTATAATATTATTGGGGTGTGTATGGAAGTCCACAGGGAATTAGGAAAAGGATTTTCTGAAATTGTTTACAAGGACGCAATTGAATATGAATGCAAACACAAGTAATATTTTTACGAAAGAGAAAAAGAATTTTTAGTTCATTACAAAGATATTATTTTATTTCATAAATATTTCGCTGATTTTGTTATATTCGCGAAAATTATGTTAGAGGTGAAAAGTTGTGAGGGAATTGCACAAGATCACATCGGTCAAACATTGAATTATCTAGCAGCATCAAAACTAAAAGTGGGATTGATTGTAAAATATGAAAAAAATTCTCTTGAGTATAAAAGAATTATATTATAATAATTCGTGCAATTAGTGTCACATGCCTTGTTAATGAACCCGAACAGTAACATTTTTAATAGTTTTTTAATAGTATTAAATATTAAAATATAAATTTATGAAAAAGTTAAGAAAAAAGGTATATATGACAGCCGGATACAATACCATATCAATGGGAACCGGACGAAAAGAGTTTAGTCCGAAGAAATCGCGGCCCGGATTGGAGGAATATATTAAAGAAGCAGGGCAAGGAGTGTTGAAGCAAATCGGCGGGGCGAAGAATGTTGATGAAGGCGTCATTGGTAATTTCATTGCCTCAAGATTTAACAATCAGGCGAATTTAGCCGGTATGATACCTATGATAGATGAAGGTTTGAAGTTTATTCCATGTACACGTGTGGAGGGTGCTTGCGGCACCGGCGCTTTAGCTCTTACCGCAGGAATAACAGCTATACTTGCTGAAACGGCTGATGTAGTGATTGCCATTGGAGTTGAAGTGCAAAATACCGTAAAGGCAATTTATGGTGCTGATATATTAGCCGGTGCAGGATGGTATAAAGAGAGGAAAAATGGTCATGCTTATTTTTTCCCCGGTAAGTTCAGCGATAGAGCAGGAGCTTATTTTGGAAAATATGGAAGGGATTATGTACGTCGTGGAATGGCACGTTGGTTTAGAAATGCAATTGAAAATGCACGGCTTTGTCCCACCGCCCAGGAATTTCATAATCAAATGAAAAATCTGGAGGAAATTGGAATGACAGAACCAAACCCAAAAGGTTTTGTTGATTATCTTAATGTTTACGATTGTTCAAAAGTATCTGACGGCGCTTCTGCTATTACTATTGTATCGGAAGAAGGATTGCGTAAAATAGGAATCCCCAAGTCTGAAGCTGTTGAAATTGTCGGTTTTGGCCAGGCGGAATATGATATTACAAAACCGCCGGAAGATCCTACACGTTTGATGACAACCGAAATA
>JACQWN010000213.1:0-6317 GCA_016209245.1 Bacteroidia bacterium | reverse complement strand
AATGTCACGATTGTTTTACTATTGCCGGTGTCATGGCGACAGAAGCAATTGGCTTTGCAGAATTTGGAAAAGGCGCTGAATTTGTATTTCAGGGAAACACGGCACGCGATGGCAAAATACCTTTTAATACTACCGGCGGCTTAATCGGGTGGGGGCATCCTACCGGTGCAACCGGCGTTCACCAGGCAGTAACAATATTGGAACAGCTTACCGGAAAAGCAGGGCAGGCACAGATAAATATCTCTCGTGAGCGACCTTATGGCCTTTCTATAAATATGGGAGGAGATGATAAAACACTTGTGGCTATTGTTTATAGACGCGGAGAATAGTGTTAAAGTGAACACATTAGCACATGAACACATGCTATAGTTCAGAATAAGCATTTCTTATTTGTTCGGCTATTTTTGCAAATTCTTCAGGTGCTAATTTTAGCTTTGGCCGTGCAAAATTAATGTCATAAATACTATTTAACGGTATCAGATGGATATGTGCATGAGGAACCTCTAAACCAACCACAACTATACCGATACGTTCACATTCTATTACCCTTTTTATTGCTATTGCTACTTTCTTTGCAAAAACATTTATATCTGCTATTTGCTTATCGTCTAGGTCAAAATAATAGTCAATTTCTTGTTTGGGAACGACAAGTGTATGCCCCTTTGTAAGCGGATAAATATCAAGAAATGCATAAAATTTTTCATTTTCTGCAATTTTATATGAAGGAATCTCTCCTTTAACGATTTTTGAAAATATTGATGCCATAGTTAAAAGTTTAGAATATAGAATACAGAATACAGAATACAGAATTTAGAGTTATAGTTTAGAGATTTCAAGGATTTCGAACATTACTTTTCCGGATGGAATGGTAATTTCAACCTTTTCGCCAACCTTTTTTCCAAGCAAACCTTTTGCAATCGGGCTATTTACCGATATTTTGCCTTCCTTACTATTTGCCTCACCTTCCGATACGATAATATATGTTGTTTCTGATTTAGTATTCAAATTTTTAATTTTTATCTTAGATAAAACCTGTACTCTTGAAGTATCAATCTTCGACTCGTCAAGAGGCCGTGAATTACGTATCATTTCCTCCAGCCGGAAGATTTTCATTTCAAGCATACCCTGAGCATCTTTTGCAGCATCGTATTCAGCATTTTCAGTCAAATCGCCTTTATCTCTTGCATCAGCTATTTTTTGTGCTATTTTGGGCCTTTCGATATACATTAATTGTGCAAGCTCTTCCTGCAGCTTTTTCAGCCCTTCATGAGTTAAATAATTGATATTTGTCATTGATATTTGATTAAAATGCTGGATTGTCAGATGAACCGGTAGTTAAATCAATATCATCCTGATTATTATCGGTGTCGTTATTCATTTTTGAGCTTAATGTAATATGATTTGTATTATTATTATATTCTTCAGGATAACCGGAAATGTTGTCGAATTCGGTAAATTTAGCATATCTGTTAATAAATTTAAGTTGTACTTCACCGGTAGCGCCGTTTCGATGTTTAGCAATAATGATTTCTGCAAGTCCAACCAGTGAATTGCCTTTTTCATCAGTAGAAAGTCCATATTTTTCAGGACGGTGAATAAAAATTACCATGTCGGCATCCTGTTCTATAGCGCCCGATTCTCTAAGGTCGGAAAGCTGAGGACGCCGGGTTCCGCCTCTTGTTTCAATTGAACGGTTCATCTGCGATAATGCAATAATCGGAACATCCAGTTCTTTGGCAATTGCTTTTAAAGCACGTGAAATAGCGCTTACCTCCTGTTCACGGGTACCTCTGTTTTCATTATTTGTAGTAATTAATTGCAAATAATCAATAATGATTAAATCAACTTTATGCTGTAATTTAAGCCGTCGGCATTTTGCCCGAAACTCAAAAATAGAAATAGCAGGAGTATCGTCAATAAAAATTTTTGCATTTGACAGATTTTTAATTTTTTCTTCAAGTTGTTTCCATTCATAAGCAGCAAGATTCCCTGTTTTAATTTTACCTGTATCAAGTTCGGTTTCACTTATAATAAGCCGGTTTACCAGTTGAATTGAAGACATTTCAAGAGAGAAAAAAGCCACTGTACGATTATGCTCTATTGTAATATTTCTCGCCATAGTAAGGGCAAAAGCTGTTTTCCCCATCGAAGGGCGAGCTGCAATAATAATAAGATCAGAGTTCTGCCATCCGGATGTAATACGATCAATATCAGAATATCCCGATGGTATTCCACTTAAGTAATTTTGTTTCTTACCGGCTTCTTCTATCTGATGAATGGCTTCTTTGAGAACAACATTAATTTTAAGAACTTCTTTTTTAATATTCCCTTCGGCGATTTTAAAAAGCTCACTCTCTGAAAATTCTAATAAATCAAGAACATCTTCATTTTCATCGAATGCACGTTCCTGTATTTCTGATGAAATACGTATTAATTCACGTTGAATAAATTTCTGGGCTATTATTCTTGCATGATATTCGATATGTGCCGCAGAACCAACCCTGCTTGTCAACTGAGTTATATAGAATGGTCCGCCTACTAAATCCAATTGTTCTTTTTTCTTAAGCTCTTCAGTGACTGTAAGAATGTCCACAGGCCGTTCTTTCATAGATAAATCAACAATCGCAGAATATATTTTCTGATGTGCCTCGTTGTAAAAACTTGAAGGTTTAAGAATATCGAGCACGGAAATAACAGCATCTTTCTCCAGCATTAATTGTCCAAGTACTGCTTCTTCTACGTCTAAAGCCTGGGGTGGTATTTTGCTATTGTCACTTACAATCTGCAAAGGCACTGTTGCATTCTTAATTATTTTTTTTTCTGCCATAATATTTTTTCAGGATGTAATTATATTCATTATTTATAAAACAAAAATAATTATTTATTTAACGAAATACAATTTTTTACCGATTTGTTTTGAACATATTATAAGCAATATTTTTTTTAAAATTGTTAATAAAAAAACAGGAAAATATTTGTTTTTAATTTTATTAATTTAATGTAACTATTACAAGTTCTTTAACCCACAGATTCACAGATTATTTTTTTTCATCCTGTAAGATATTTATTATAATAATGAATAAATCTGTAAATTTGTGACTTAATTTAAAACAAGGTGAATAGTAAGAATTTAAGATAAAAATTTTCATAGCTGAATAAATTAAAAATTTTTTTTAAATTTGAACTTTATACTTTAAATAAATATTTATAATTATGTCGTTCTGTCAAGGACCAAGAAATATTGACGAAAAGCTTGAAGCCATGCTAAAGGCGAAACAAAAAGCCGATGAAGTCTTAAAAGGAAAAAAAATAATGACATTTTCAAAAGAAACATATAATAAGCTTATATCGTTTCTGCCGATTTTTGAAGTGGAATTTTTCTACAGAAAAGAATCGCTTGCCTCGAAAATAAAGCTTTGCAGTGAATATGGAATCATTTATATTTCGGAGGAAGAGGATAAAAAGAACTGAGTAGGTAGTTGGTAGTTGGTAGTATGAGAATAGTATTAAAGATTCTTTTTATGGGATTCGCCCCTTTATTATTACATAGTTGTGCTTTTAATTCATTTTTTTATTATCCCGATAGAGAAAACACAGACATAAAAGATATTATCTGCGAACAAGGTTTCATTTCAAGCAAAAATGGCAATAAAATTCATTATGTTTTTGTGAAACCTGAAGAAAAAGTCCCTATTGCAACTATTTTGGTTTTACATGGTAATGCAGGGAATCTTGCCGAGTGGTCTTCAATTGCCAAACCGCTTAATTCAGGAGGTTTTCAGGTTTTTCTTATTGATTACCAGGGATTCGGTAAATCTGAAGGCTTTCCTACACACCTAAACCTTCTGGATGATGCTAATGCCGCACTTGATTATCTTTTAAAACGTAATGATACAAAAAATATCCCATTGCTTATACTTGGATTTTCAATTGGGGGACAATTAGCCATTGCCTTGACCCACGCTAATCAGGATAAAATTGACGCATTTGCCGTTGAGGGTACTTTTACATCACACAGAGAAATAGCAATTGCAGCGACTTCATTATTTATCAAACCATTTGCCATGTTATTTGTACATTCGCCTTACAGAGCAAAATCACTTATCCGTGATATATCAATACCCAAGCTAATCATACATAGCAGGGAAGATCAATTAATACCGTTTTATATGGGACAAAGACTGTTTGAATTAGCTCCTGAACCAAAGCAATTTTGGGAGATAAATGGTCCTCATTTGCATGGACTTGATTTGTATGAAAAGGAATATGTTGAACGGTTAAAGAAATTGATTAAACCAGAATAATCAAACTACGGTGCATTAAATGGTTTCAACATCTTAAAGTTTTCAACTGTTTTATATTTTCTTTTACAACCTACCGTGTATCCAATTAAACCTTCACCATTATACTCGAAGGGCGGTGCAGGATCATCTGAAACATTGTCTTTTTTACCAAGCCGTTCTGCCAGCGCCGGTATTGCCTGGCTTGCCCTGTAATGCACGGTATCGTTCTTTTTAAATGCTCCGGCATCGGTAGCTCCCATGAAAATAACCTGTTCAATTTTTAAAAGTTTATCTTTTACCCATAATTGGTCAATCTTGAGCTTTTCTGATGGTTTTTTCATCAGAAAGGTAAAACTATAGTTAATTCCACCGGGCGAGCCGGGCGTCCCCCCGTGCCACTGCTGAACAGTTGCTGTGATTATTTCAAAATCCGACGACTTGCCGGCAACAAGCATGAGCGCTGCTATTACAATGAATATTTGAATCTTTTTCATAATTTAATGTTTATATCATGTTTTATTATTTATTTTGAGTAGTAAGTTATTGCAAAAATACATTCTTTTTTTAGGAACTATAAAAAATAATTTTAAGATACTTAAATTATTTATTTGACAGAATACAAAAAATGACTATTTTTGACATGAAATAAAAATAGAAGATTATGCCGGTTATAGCAAGATTTTACGGAATTATTACTTGAAATGTGGAAGACACAAAACCTAAAAAAACTTCCCGAATTAAACTAGAATTTATGTATCCGAAGATTATTGACGTAAAAGCAATTAAGAATTACAATTTACTGGTAACATTTGATAACAATATTACCAAAATATATAATTGCAGTAATCTTCTTAACCTGCCACAGTTTTACCTGTTAAAAGATGTAATGCTTTTCAGAAGTGTAAAAATTGACACTGGTGGATACGGAATTTTATGGAACGACGATATTGATTTAAGTGAATATGAATTATGGACAAATGGAATTGACCATAATATTATAAAAAGTTGTGAAACTGTTTAAAACATAAAGGATATAAAACATAAACAACAAACAGCAAACACTTACCCTGAGCCAAACCGAAGGGACAAACAATTCCTCTCACTTAAAGCAACTTATTTTACAATATATATATATATTAACCTTTAAATCCAAGTATTATGAGCATATTCAAAGGATTAACACCAGAACCGGTATGGAGCTGTTTCGAGGAAATTTGTAAAGTACCGAGGCCATCAAAAAAAGAGGAAAAAATTATTGCTTTTTTACTTGAATGGGCAAAGAAAAATAACATTGTAGCAATTCGTGATGATATTGGCAATATTATCATGAAAAAACCGGCTTTTCAGGGACAAGAAAAGCTGAAAACGGTAGTATTGCAATGCCATGTTGACATGGTTTGTGAAAAGAACAGCGATGTACAGTTCAATTTTGAGAAAGATGCCATACAGGCATATATAGATGGTGAATGGGTGAAGGCGAAAGGAACCACACTTGGGGCAGATGACGGCATTGGAATGGCAGCACAAATGGCGGTTCTGACAGCAAAAGATATTAAGCACGGTCCGCTTGAATGTTTATTTACTGTTCATGAAGAAACCGGTTTGACAGGCGCTTTTGGACTAAAACCAGGATTTTTTGATGGAAAAATTCTCATTAATCTTGATTCGGAAGATGAAGGTCGCATATTTATTGGATGCGCCGGAGGTATTGATACTGTCGCCGTAATGCAATATAATAAGGAGAAAACTCCTAGTGGACACATCGGTTTGAAATTAACTGTAAAAGGTTTGAAAGGCGGGCATTCCGGAGATGATATTGAAAAGGGACGTGGTAATGCAAACAAAATACTGAACCGGATACTATGGAAGGCAACCGGAGATTTTGACACGCGACTTTCTTCATTCGATGGCGGAAATCTCAGAAATGCAATACCCCGTGAGGCATTTGCCATCATCACTCTTCAAGAGTGGAAAAAGGATTGGTTCGAAAAATTTATTAATAGTTTTACAAACGATGTAAAATTCGAACTTCTT
>JACQWN010000613.1 GCA_016209245.1 Bacteroidia bacterium | reverse complement strand
CTGTTTTCTTTTTCTGCCTCGGCTTATCATGCGTGATTCCATTTATTATTGGTATGAAGCAAAGTGGTTTTTATATTTTACCATCTTATCCTTTTTTTGCCCTGTGTTTTGCTAAACTTATTGAAAATTCCGTTACGGAAATAGTAAATAAAATTATTCTAAAAATTACACATCATATAGTTTTCAAAGGAATAATCATTATGCTTACTGCAGGGATTATTATCAGCTTTTTTATACAGATACAAAGGATAGGACGGTATAAAGAAAAACTGCCGGATATATATGAAATAATAAAAAAAATACCTTCCGGTCAGACAATTGGCATTTGCCAAGAAATGCGAGTTGACTGGTCTTTGCATGGTTATTTTATGAGGTATGGAAATATCAGTCTTGATGCAGCACCGGCGAAGCAGAACAGTCATCTGTTTTACATTGTAGATAATAATTGTAAAGAATATGATTTTTTAAAAGATTATTACCCGGTCGGATTAAAAACTAAAAATATACATTTATATTCTAAATAATAGAACAGTATTTTTAATCATTATGGATATTATATATGAGTCTACTCTAAAAAGTATTTTTGACACGAATTTCACGAATTATCACTAAAAAATATAATTGATAATCAATATATTAAATTTGTGTAATTCGTGTCAAATGTAGTTTAAAGGGGTTTTTAGAGTGGGCTCATATATAGATTTAACAAGAAAAATTTTTCAGATTCAATAAAATAAAATTATTTTGAACGGATAAAAAAGTCATGTACATTTGTAAAAAATTTTAAAAATGTTTATTTTGTTCGGTTTTATATTGTAGGACAGGCGAACTTATATCAAACCATTTCAAGCAAAAGCTGAAAATTATGACAAAAGAAGAATTTAAAAAAGCGGTTTTACGCGGAATTCCCGATAAGTTGCCACCTGAAAAAATCTATGATACAAATATTAATCATGCCCCTAAAAGAAAAGATATACTTGACAGGGAAGAAAAAAAACTAGCAATCCGTAATGCATTAAGATATTTCGACAAGAAGCACCATGCTATATTAGCTCCCGAATTTGCTAAAGAACTTACTGATTATGGCAGGATTTATATGTACAGGTTCAGACCTGATTATAAAATATATGCCCGGTGTATTGACGAATACCCTCACAAGTCATTGCAAGCTGCAGCAATTATGTTAATGATTAGCAATAATCTTGATGAAAACATTGCACAACATCCTCACGAGCTGATTACTTATGGTGGAAATGGCGCGGTATTTCAAAACTGGGCGCAGTACCTGCTTACTATGAAATATCTTGCAGAAATGACCGATGACCAGACATTGGTAATATATTCAGGCCATCCGCTCGGTCTGTTTCCTTCCCATCGGGTTGCACCGCGTGTTGTTGTTACTAATGGAATGGTCGTTCCTAATTATTCAAAGCCGGATGATTTGGAAAGATTCAATGCATTAGGTGTTTCGCAATATGGCCAGATGACTGCCGGCTCATATATGTATATTGGTCCGCAAGGAATTGTACATGGTACAACAATCACTATTATGAATGCTGGCAGATTAATTTGTAAAAGCGGAGAAGATCTTGCTGGTAAAATATTTGTATCATCAGGCCTTGGCGGGATGTCAGGCGCCCAGGCCAAAGCTGCTGTCATTGCAGGGGCTGTCGGCGTTATTGCTGAAATTAACCATAAAGCTGTTCATAAACGGTATAGCCAGAAATGGATAGACGAAGTATATGATAATCTGAATGAACTGATTTCAAGAATCCGTAAAGCTCAAAAGAACAAGGAAGCTGTCTCCCTTGCCTATCAGGGTAATATAGTTGAGCTTTGGGAAAAACTTTTTGATAAAAAAATACAAGTGGATATTGGTTCCGACCAGACTTCGTTGCATAATCCGTTTGCCGGCGGATATTATCCGCAAGGGTTATCATTTCAGGAATCGAACAGGTTAATGAGCGAGGATACTGTTCTGTTTAAAGAAGAAGTACAAGCATCACTTCGTCGTCAGGTTGATGTTATCAATAAACATACTTTAAAGGGTATGTATTTTTTCGATTATGGCAATGCATTTCTTTTGGAAGCGGGTAGGGCAGGAGCTGATATTTTTAAGCCGGATTGTTCCTATAAATATCAATCGTATGTGCAGGATATTATGGGGCCAATGTGCTTCGATTACGGATTCGGCCCTTTCCGTTGGGTTTGCGCATCATCAAAACCCGAAGACCTTGATATCACCGACAAAATTGCCATCGAAGTCCTTGAGTCTATTATTCGTAACGCTCCATCTGAGATAACTCAGCAATTGAAAGATAATATCAGATGGGTCAAGGAAGCAAAAAGAAACAACCTGGTAGTTGGTTCGCAGGCAAGAATTTTATATGCCGATGCTGAAGGCAGGATTAAAATTGCTCAAGCTTTTAACAAAGCTATCAGAGATAGAAAAATTTCAGCACCTGTAATTCTTGGCCGCGACCATCATGACGTTTCAGGCACCGATTCCCCTTATCGTGAAACTTCTAATATTTATGACGGTTCAAAGTTTACTGCCGATATGGCTGTTCAAAATGTAATAGGCGATGCATTCAGAGGCGCTACATGGGTATCTCTGCATAATGGCGGTGGAGTGGGATGGGGCGAAGTCATTAATGGCGGCTTTGGGCTTGTTCTTGATGGTACCGAAGTTTCTGACCGGAAATTACAAATGACGCTCCACTGGGATGTAAATAACGGTATCGCCCGCCGCAGTTGGGCTAGAAATACAGGAGCGTTATCGGCTATTAAACGGGCTATGGAAAAAGAACCCCTGCTGAATATTACTGTACCGAATATCGTTGATGAAAATATTGTCCAATCTTTATTTTGAAAAGAATATTTAACTTACGGAATTTAGTACCTTATCAAAAATATTCTGACACATTTTGGCAAAATATTAAAAAAATCGCCACAGATTGCACTGATTAACGCAGACTAAAGAAAAAATGAATTTATAAAATCTGTGTAATCTGTGGCGATATTCCTTTTTTTGTTTGTGGCTTGTCCACGTTGTGGTTAACTAAAATAATTTGATTAATTTTGGGCATTTTTCAAAATCGCTTCAAAGTAGTTTACACTTTTTGGTATTTTTCAAATGCCGCTTTACAAATTTCGACATACTCACCCCCTTCCCCTCTCTATGTATAGAGAGGGGCGATACATCCGTATAGTTCGACATTTCGACAGGCTCAATGCAACGCAGGCTCACTACAAGTTACTCGAAATATTGATGACTCTTTGTTAGAATACGTCAGTATCATCCCCCTCT
>JACQWN010000579.1 GCA_016209245.1 Bacteroidia bacterium | reverse complement strand
TAACTTTATATTTGTAATTATGCTTTAGAAACATTATTTTTTTTTTTTATAATTTTTTAAATTAAAATGATGAAATAATCAATTTATCAAAATGGAGTTAAGGCGACTTCAATTAAAAAATCTTTAATTTCCTTTTCATCAACCGGCGGGACAATATATTCTATTGGTTCGCTGTAATCAATATCTTTGAAGAAAGATAATTGACCACGAAAAAGTTTTTCACTGAACATATCACCGAATAATATTTTTGCTCTGTTAATAATTTCCTGCAATAAAAAATGATGTTTTAACAAAAAAAATAAATCAACATAATCTTTCCATTTTGCTCTGCCACCCAATGCAAAGGCCTTCATTGCCGATAAATCTATCAATGCAGGGAAATTTATTGTTTTTTCAAAATTTACAGGACTTTCTATTTTATATGGAAATGAAAAAAATGTCACTTTTACTTTATGAATGTAAAAATGTAATTGCTCTGAATCTTCATATCCAAATTTTATGTCGGAATACTCTGCATCATACAGAATATTTTTAATTGATTTCCGTTTAACTTTCCTGCACGTAAATAAGTCAAAATCAATTGACCTGCGATGCCCTAAATATAATGCGATAGCCGTACCGCCTACAAGATAATAATCTTTCGAAAATTTGCTTATTAGAGGAAGTAAATCTATTTGATTTTCAGTTAAGATTTCCTTATGAATGACGATATCAGGCATATTTCTTAAAATATAGCTCAAAATAATTCTTAATCATAGGAAAATAGTTTATTCGTTCCCTGTTGGTATCTTGATAGAATATTTCCGCCACCTTTTTAATACCTGCTATTTCAAATAATTTTTTTATGTCTTCAAGTGTGCCATAATTCAAGGTTGCTTCAACCACTGAATTGAGATTGACATTTTCTTTGGCACTTTCGGGTACCCACCACCAGAAATAAGAGTGGTCCCTGATAAATTGCTTTAATTCGGGGCTGTTTTCATTCATAACAAATAATTTGTATTACAAAGATAATATTTCAGAAACATAATTACAAAAAATGAAATTATTTTAAAACTTGAAATATATAAACGGCTGTATATCGGAGGATTTAATTTGATAAATGAAAAAAACAATCAGAACGATAATTATACCTTTAACATAAATCGGCGTTTTTATAAACCAGCCCCTGTATTGTTCTTTCCATTCCGATGGCAACCAATGTAAAACAAAAGCCATAATAATTAAAAAAAATACTTCTTTATAAGCGAAGATGACCTTGGGAACCAGGAAGAGTTCATCGTTATCGGTAAAAAATTCAATTATTCTCGAAATCATTTGTTTTGCGTAATTCATATCCTGATTGCGGAAAAAAATCCATGTGAAAGTGACAAAATGAAATGTGGAAGATATTGCTACAAACCTTGCAAATCGCGATTTGATAGCTTTTAAAGGACTGAACTTGAGCCATAATTTATGGCCGACAAGCGCCAAGCCATGTAATCCGCCCCAGACAATAAACCTGACATTTGCTCCGTGCCATAACCCGCCCAGTAACATGGTTATGAGTAAATTTATCTGGGTTCTGAAAAAACCCTTTTTACTGCCGCCAATCGGAATATATAAATAATCGCGTAACCATGTAGAGAGTGAAATATGCCATCGTCGCCAGAAATCGGTTATACTGTCGGCTTTATATGGAGAATAAAAATTTAAAGGTAACCTGATGCCCATCAATAAAGCGACTCCGATAGCGATATCGGTATAGCCGGAAAAGTCGCAGTAAATCTGAATGGAATATCCATAGACAGCCATCAGATTTTCAAAACCGGAATAAGAAAGCGGGCTTTCAAAAATACGGTCAACAAAATTGATTGAAATATAATCGGATATTACCATTTTCTTGATTAAGCCGTTCAATATCAAAAAAAGGGCATGCCCCATTTCTCTTGAGGTCAGCCGGTAATCCTGGTAAAGCTGTGGCATGAACTCGGCTGCCCTGACTATCGGACCTGCAACCAACTGCGGAAAAAAGCTGATATAAAATGCAAAATCAATTATATTACGCGCCGGCGCTACTTTGTTTCTGTAAACATCAACAGTATAGCTGATAGACTGAAAAGTGTAAAACGAAATACCCACAGGCAATATGATAGTTGCTACGTCGAAATGTGTGCCTGTAAGCGTATTGCTCCATAAGGCAAGCAGGTTGACAACTTCAAAATGCGGCAGGAATATTATATTATTATTATTTAACAAATCAATTAATTGATTTGTAATATCAACAAAGAAATATGCATATTTGAAATACGCCAAAACACCCAGATTAGATATGAATGTCAAGGCAACAAGCAGTTTTCTGGCCGATTCGCGTTGCGACCGGTAAATGCCTAATGCCAGAAAATAATCAACAACTGTGGCAAAGAGCAATAACGAAAAAAAATATCCACCGGTTTTGTAATAAAAGAAAAGACTGACAATGAGCAGGTAGGCATTTCTAATGGCTTTATTTCTGTAAATAATAGAATAACCGGCAAGCACAATTGTAAAGAATCCCCAGAAGTATAACTGAGTAAACAATAAGGGCTTTTCGACCTGATAGAGTAATATATTATCGAGAAAATCCATTATTTTATAGGTATTTTTCAAACACCAGTTGACAAATTTGACTTTTTTCTATCTATCAATTTTACGATAGTTCGGCTATGCTCACTACAAGTTTGGATTAATGGATTAATGGGGTGTATTCCAGCAATCCATTAATCCAACAATCCAACAATCCAATCATCTATTAATCCATATTTTTTAAATTAACTTAAATTTGTAAACTTTATATTGAGCATAGTCGAAATATACTTTTCATGGCTTATGAAAAATGTTATTTTGTACATCCTTTATTTTTGTTACTATTTTCGATAAACCTGTCATATGAATCGAGAAATGCCTGAAAAAAGAGGTCTCCCTGCAGAATATATCCATCTTTGCTGAAATGAAGTTTATCATTTTTAGCAAGCCCGTATTCAAGCCATTTTGATGAAGAATCGAAACCTCCCATAATTTCATAAAAATCCCACACGGCGCATTCATTATATTTAGCCAGTTTATAAATTGCCTTATTTGCATCGTTTGTAAATGGATTGGGGTATCGTCCTGAATAATAACTATCGCTTATTGTAGTAAGCAAAACAGGAACATTTGGAAGTGCATATCTTATGGCTCTGAGCAGTCGGCCATACTCCAATGCGAAATTAGTGACATTAAATTTTTCAGAATATATATCATTTGTTCCGAGTGAGATAATCACCCAATCCGGTTCAAGCGACAATAATTGTAATATAAAGAACGGACAACGTAAAAAAGTATTTGTTTTAGCGCCATTAACTCCAATGGCATGGTAAAATACGCCCGGTTCCTCGGTTTCAAAGCTGATACCATATAAAGTAAAAAACTTCTGGCAGGAATCTGTTTTTATAAGCCGCAGGCAGAGTGTGTCTATTTCTTCGTCGAGCAGGAATTGTGTATAGCCAAGCGTATCATTAACTGTTATCTGTTCATTTCCAAAGTAATTGTCAATATCAACAATAAAAGAAGTGTCGCTCAGGTTGTGAAATATTTTTAACCTTGTACATTCATATTTTGTTTCCATCCATTCAGGGAATATAAAAGATATAGTAGCCAGATGGTCGAAAGTAGTGATTGAGTATCCGCTCAGACCGGTGATACAGGTTTTCGCCTTATCAATAATGCTCAATCCGTACCATATGCCTATATGTTCAATAGTAAAATTTACTGCATTGGTTGAGCCGGCAAGCAAATATGGAAACAGGAATCCCCTGCTCCTCGTGCTTCCTGCGAAAAATGTCTGAATCCTGTTCCTGATCCTCCCTGTCAGAATATCTGCCTGAATATGAGAATCGCCAATATGTACGATATTTATCTGGCCTTGCCCTTTCATTATAAGTTTATTAAACGATGTAAACAAATCAAAAAAAACTTGTGGTGAGTATTGCCGAACTATTGAATCATTACCGGGAAAAACAAAAACATTTTTATCGTATTTAATAAAGTCATAAAAGTCAATATCATAAGAAAATTCCTGGGCATAGCATGGCTTTGCATGGATACTGTATAGAAGAAAAATGAGGAAGGAGGAAAAATATATTATTTTATTGGCTCTATATGATTTCATATGGATATTTAATTTTTATAACCATAACCACTTATACCCAAAGAAATCAGGTTTGCAAAAAAATTTAAACTAAATATCAACAAATATCTATTAATATATAAATTTAACCTTTAATTAGTGTCTGTCTGTAATGTCAATACACAAATAAATATATCGACACGAATTACACGAATTTACAGGAAAAAAATATTTTTAATTCGTGCAATTCGTGTCATATTCAGAGTTTATGGACAGACACTAATTATTGACTACTGACTACCATTTCAGTTGATAAAAGATATTCTTCATAAGCTGCGATGAAAGCGTCGAAGAACATTTCAGACACCTTTTTAGCGCCTGCTTCATTAAAATGTGTAAAATCTTTTCTGGCCAACGGTGGTTCAGCAGTAACCCACTGTTTCATGGAATTTTCCCCTCCCATAGATTCGTATAAATCCCAAAATGCACAACCGGCTTTAAATGCAGCATTTTTTTGTGCGTCCCTGATTTTCTCAATATTCGGATACGAATCATATTCGCCATTTACTTTCCTTGACATATCGGTAACTCCAATAACCAATATACATAACTCAGGGTTCATTTTTTTCAGACAACGGAGCTGCTCATAAAAAAAATTTTCATAATACTTATAATCTTCTTTAGGATTAGGCACAACATTTACACCGAATTGCAGAATTAATAATTTAACATTTAACATTTTATACATTTTGTTCAAAAAATTCATATCGGCGATTGTGAAGTCAAGTCCGGCGCTTCCACGAAGAGCTATATTATCAACGGCAACCCCCTGTCTGCCATCAAGCGTTACTGCATAAATGTTAGGGCTATCCTGCCCCATAAACTTAATCATTATTTCCGCAGGAGGTTTTTTTAAATTTATGCCGATACTTTCCAGTGTATTATCAGGGCTTAAAGTTTCCCAATGCAATAAGCTGTCTTCATTATAAATTTCGGCTGTTACAGTGCTTGTATTATATCCGTAATAAATCCTGCATTGTTCGTATCTGTTGGTAATTGAATACGTCAGCTTTGACTTTTCAAACTTAAGCCAACCTTCATAAACAGAAGAATCATCAGAATCGGAATTGATAAAACGTGAAAAAGTTTCTAAGGCGCCAAATTGTTTATGCGCCAGCTTTGATTTCCGCAGAGAATACTTTTCCCAATTATCAGAAGAAAATTGTTTTACCGAAATTGAATAATGATTGTCGTCATAGGCATGTAACATGCCTGGTCCGCATCCACCAAACCGTTCCTGCATCTTTATGCGAAACCACGATGTAATCCTGTCACCCTCAATTTGTGAATCGCCATAATGTAAGACACGAATTAGATTTCTGGTGTTTTTTATATTTTTTAATATTTCATAAAAAGATGCCAATGCATTAAAAGTAGTATCAGGAAATTGAATTTGATTAGCTTTCAGACTATCCTCTGCTAATGTATCCATGGCCACCGTATCTTTCTCAGGTATTGTATCAGCGATTATTGTATCTCCCGGCTGAAGGCTATCCTGAATGCCTATTGTAGCGAGCAGGATAAACTTTTGCGGAATATAATCTTTAATATCAGCAAACTCCATGCATATTTTTCCGATTCTTACTCCTTGTTTAGGAAAGACTATTGAAATGAGTGCTAATACGAGCAAGATGGCTGATATGAAAAGTAGTATCTTAAAAGGTTTCATTGATAATCGTTAATCATTAATTGGTTATCGGTTATTTAACTATTAACCATTCTGGATGGGCTATTAGGGGTTTGCATTATCATTTCTTCATTATCTTCAATTTCTGCCCCGGTGCAATGCTCTTTGCATCCGAAATATTATTCAACTTTTTAATATCGGTATCGCTTACACCGGGAAATTTTTTGGCAATTGACCATAAATTATCCCCTGCTTTAACAGTATAGTATATATATCCGTCATCTTCATTTACCTCGCTTACAGCATCATTTTGAGCTGTTGCAGATGAAAGTCCTATCATACGTTGCTTTTCTTCAAAGCCCATTGAATCAATATTTGCATATTTATCGGCGGCACGCTTGGGTTTGTATATTACGAGCTTCTGCCCTTCACGAATAAGATTTCGGCGGATATTATTCCAATATTTTATTTCAGATGCTCTGACATTATACCATCCGGCAATATATCCAAGATTATCGCCTGATTTTACGGTATAAACGAGCTTTACCATATCAGACGACGGCGGTTCGGGCAAATATTGTGAAGTTTTTGAAGTTTTTTCAGGAATTATTGCGGATTTTTCAGCAAAAAATACTGAATCCTTATAGTTATAAATTGAATCGGCAAGGTCAATAAATTTTGTAGTATATTCAAATGGAAGCCGGAGCGGATACGGGCATGCCCGTTCGGGAATAATATTTTTTCTGTATTGCGGATTAAGGTCGCTCAGCATATCAACCGGCAGGTTTAATACTTCCGCTACCTGCTGCAAATGAAGCTGCTGCTTGACCATCACAGTATCGTAAAGATATAAATCAATAGTTTTGGGTATAAGATTGTGTTCTTTATAATAATTCATGAAGTAAACCGCAGCAATAAAAGCAGGTACATACCCCCTTGTTTCCCTTGGCAGATGATGATATAATTCCCAGTAAGTAGTTTTTCCCTTAGAACGGCGTATCGCTTTATTTACATTTCCCGGTCCGCAGTTATATGCGGCAAGCGAAAGAATCCAGTCTCCATAAATATCATACAGGTCGCTGAGATAGCGTGCTGCGGCATACGATGAAGCAACAGGGTCGAGACGTTCATCTACGTAACTATTTATTTCTAGATTGTATAATTTACCGGTAGTGTACATAAATTGCCATAAACCAACGGCGCCGGCTCTCGATACTGCCCTGGAATATAAGGCAGACTCAATAACAGGTAAATATTTTAATTCAAGGGGAAGGCCATAATAATCGAGCACCTGTTCAAAAATCGGGAAATAATACTCGGCTACACCAAGCATATATTCCGCTTTTTCTCTTTTTAATTTTGTGTAAACATTAATAAAAGCTTTGACCTTATCATTGAAAGGCAATTGAATAAAAGAAGGAATAGCTTTAAGACGTTGTTCAAGAATGGAATCTGGAAATTCCGGAATTATTGAATCTTGTTCTATAATTGAATCATTCTCATAAACAGAACATGAATTTCTGACATACCATAAAAGTACCAAGCTGTCAATATTCTGCGAAAAACAAAATGGTTTGATAACAGAAGTATCGGGAATGACAGGCTGTACGGAATCGGCTGAAACATCAAGGGAATCAGGATATGCTTCTGCTCTGCTTTGGAAAGCCACAAAAAATACATATATAACTGTAAGAATGTATAATTTCATAGTCTGCTAAAATTTAATGCTATATGTTATTCCAATAGTCATTTCCTGATATGGTTGCCAGCTAGGTTCAATAATTAACGACAAATTATCGCTTACATCATAATCATATAAATATCCGTCAACAATAGCATCAACAATATTTAACAAATATACGCCGGTCAATCCGATAAAGCAAAAATCGTGGTACCGGCGGTATTCATCTCTTATAGTCATCAAATCGCTTTCGCTGTATCTGTCATTATATTCATCAATTGTATTAGGGTCGCCGTCTTTTCTTGTATTATAAGCAAGCCGGTAATGTACATAATTTTTTTCAAGATTATTAAATAAATAGCCCAATGCACCAAATCCTGCATAAATAATTGGAATTTTCCAGTATTTTTTATTATATGCCTGTCCCAATCCGGGAATTACCGCTGAAAGGGTACCGGCTAATTTTGGATTTCTCTTAAAAGAAGTATCGGATTTTACTTCCTGCTGACAATATGCGACAGAATTAAAAATATAACAAAAAAAAATTAATATAATATATAGTAATCGGGATGCCTGACAGCGAAGGGATGGGAGTGTTAGATTCATGTTTCCTTGTCATCAAATATGTTTTAATTCATAGGTAAAATCTTCCATTTTGGCAATTGACTCAGCTAAATGTTTGCGGTGGCAATGACAAATATTGGCTTCAAAACAAGTGAGGGCAATTCGTCCTTTATTTTTTAAAAGTGCCAAAATTTCTAGCTGCTTTACCGTTTCATTTTTTAAAATATTAACCCTGTAAAATGCAAATAACTTATCATAATCGGATTGTGTGTTTAACTCCTGCCTTATGTCCGAATTAATGCCAACTTCCGAAATATGCACATATTCGATGCCAACGCCTTTGCAAGCCTTTTGAAGTTGGATTTTACTAAAACCATACTTCATACTTAACGGATTTTTCCGCACATCACACAAAACCTTAACATCGGTAACTATCAACTTGTTTAAATATTCTTCAAGCGAAACACCTTCGTAACCAATAGTGAATAAAACTATTTCATGCCTGGAGGGTTTTTGTTTTTCAACTTTTTGCATCTCTTCGGCACTTAGCACACTTGAGGCAATTGTACTGTTTATGGCATAATACGGATAATTCATATCTGTCAACTTCATAAGTTCATTTTTGCTATATGTTCCAAAATGGCTTTTAATATATCGGATGGCTAATTGGTCTTTGGGTTTTAATTCCCTAATGTAGTCTATAATATTGACTTTTTTCCAGGTCTTTTCCGATTCTGCCACCAAGCCATATTTTACAAGTGTACCTAAATCGACATTTGCCTGAAACGAAAAACAACCGAATTTGTACGGTACAAAATGAAACGATTTAATCGTCTGTTGACGAGAAAGCAGGAACAACAGCTTTTGCAGGCTCATTTTATCTAATTCTCCATCAAAGGCTTGCAATAATGATAATAATATTTTTCTGCGATAATACATCGTGTAAAATTACAAAAAAATTGTCATTTTTTTGTATAATATTTATCAAATTCAACAATCGAGATAGAATAGCGGATTACTCCACGCGAAAGTTTTGTTGTTTTAGTTGTCATTTTATAAATACTTCTTAATTATTTCATTCTTCTTGCTTGCTGCTTCATTTATTATTGTTTCAGCATCAGTAATCTGTTTTTCTGATTTTTCAATTTCTTTTACGAGTTTTTCTTGTTCTTTTATGTCTGGTACAGGAATTTGTATGTTTCTTATTTGAGTTAAATTAAGCATATCATACTGTGTTAAATCTTTAATCAAGATATTGTACATACCACGACATACATAAAACAAAAATTGATTATTAAATATTTTTTCGTCTTTAGAAAATATACCGGCAATATTTTGATTTGTGGTTGCTTTAAATTTTAAAAAGGCCGTTTTGCCTTTAGTTGCGCCTACTAATGCGATTAAAGTAGTTCCTGTTTCAAAATATTTAGCGTTAGATTTCCTCAGACCCTCTTCTGTAATGAACTCATTTGCTTCATCTACATGACCTTCTTTACATACTTCAGATTTTAGCCAAGGAATAGTGCCATTATTCCAGTATTCAGGATTATTCCTTGATGGAGTTCCACCTGAATTAACAGTACAAAGATTTCCTATTTTATCAAAATTATTTGTAGATTTTATAATATTATCAATATTTTCTGTAATTTTCGATTTGGAAATTTGGAAAACAACTTTAGATTTAATTGTCTCTTTGTCTATTAATTCGCACTCTTCAACTATCTTTTTTTGTATATTATTATCAGGTTTTGGAACTTTAATATTTTTGAGGTTAGTTGAATTTAAACCACCTTGTGCTGCACCGGTAACGTATGCTTTTAAAAGCATTTGTCCAAATTCAGAAAAAAGGAAATTAAAAAGATATTTTTGATTTGTAATGTCATTGCAACGAATAATAAAAACATGTTCATTAATCATGGCTTTACGCCCTTTTAATTCATCTCGTAGCAAAGCGATTTTACCCGTTAATGCTCCATCCTTACAAAGCAAAATGTCATTTTCTTTCAAAATACCTTTTTTACTTTCCTCAAAAAAATCAAAAGGAACATATTTAGGATCTGATAAATCAACTGTACCTAAAGAAGCATGAATATGCTCACCGCCTAAGCTCCATGCACCGAAAGTAATATTCCCAACTCCGCCGGCCGGTCTGCTACCACTTTCAATCAAATTAACAAAATCCTCAATTCTTACTAATTCCCATTTTGTATTTATGTTGATATTTTTCTTTGGAGTAAGAGAAATTGTTTTATCAAAATTCTTTCGTTTAAAATCAATCATATCCACAAGCCGGGCTTTAGTTACAAAAAGTTGTAAATGTTCAGGAATTTCAAACGTATTGCCTAAGAAATTTTGCTGAACATAGTAATTTATTTTTTCAGGATTTAACGGGTTGTCATTATCATAAAGAGGTGTTTTTATATTTGATAAAGCATCAATGTTACTTAAAATTCTAATATCGTCTTTTTCTTCGGCATCGTCATCATCTTCATCATCACTCTTTACGGTTTTTGCAGTTGTTCCAATATATTTAATACCTTCATCGCCTTTTCGGCTGCTCCATTCATAACCCAGAAAGTTCTTTTTTTCTCTGTTTTCTGCAGGACTTTTTATGATTAATACATTTTGTTTGTTTATAGTTGCAAGGATGAAATATAATAACTTGTCTGTTTCTATGCTTTGAATAAAAGCAACCATATTTTTCCGGAGTTCTTTTTCAAGTTCATCTTCAAGCTCTTTTTTTCGTAAAGTCATTAATTCTTTGAGTTTTTTATTGAAATCCGCTTCGCTTAATTTGGTTTTAGATGATTTTATTTCCTTATTTAATTCTGTAATAAGCGTCCTTTCTAAATTATTAATTTGTTTTGCATAGCTTTCTTTAAGATCTTTTGTGTCTTTACTGTTTTTAAAATCATTAACATACTCTTTGAAAATTTCGTAATTTAAGAGGGTTTCGCTGGGATTGTTTTCAAGCAAGGTTTCATAATCGTCAAACATAATTTCAACATGCTCGCAGTATTTCTTCAAAAAGTGGACATCTTCATAAACATGGTCTTTTGTTTTATTATTTTTAAACCATGTATTTACTCTGCATTTGTAATGTTCATAAGGTTCGGGATTATCACACCGTTTACCAAGAAATAAAATTGCGGTGGTTGTTCCTGCTTTACTGAAAGTACCGCTGCCAAGTTCAGCAATAGCAACAATATCGAAGTATTGCAAAAGAATTTCCCGTGTTGCAACATAAGTATTTTCTTTATCAGAAGTTGATTTTTTACTGCCTCTGGATAAAATTGAAGTTGGTAATATGAGCCCTGCAATACCACCGGATTTAAGCAATTGTTTTGCACGTTCAATAAAGAATGTTTCAATCGTATTATTTTTAACAATGCTTTTGGCGTCAATGGTTTTTGTAAGAAAATACCTGTTTCTGTCATCCTCTGACAAAGTTTCAAGAAAACCTTTTACGCTGTATGGTGGATTTGCAACAAGAATTGAAAAACTATTGTCCTTAAATTTTTCATTATATGCGAGTGCATCGGCGCAAGTGATATTAATTTCTTTCTGATTATACATGAAGGCAGAAACCTTGGCGACTTTTGATAGGCGATATTCCTTTTCTATACCAAAAATATTTTTGTAATATTCTGTAATACTTACTTTCTTGTAATTTTTAACATGTGGTTGAATTTGTGCAGCAAATTCGGTCAGAAAGTGTCCAGCACCACACGCATAGTCAATTACCATTAGCGGATTTTGATTTTCTTTAACTATGCTTTCTAAAGGTAAGGACATGATAATAAATTTGCATATTGGAATTGGTGTAAAAAACTGCCCTTCGCTTTGTTTAATCCCTTTATCAAGAAAACATTCAAACATATCACCTAAAAACTGATTTTGCTGGTCTCCGTTAATTTGGAAAATTTGCCACATATTAATTACTTTCAGCAATATATCGGCATTTTGAAAAAAAAGGATTTCATTGTGAACGTCAATAAATGAAAAATCGTTGTTGGTAAAATATTTCTGCTCTTTAAATAATTTTAAAACCGCGTCTTGTGTTGCGTCAGGGTCGTTTTTAACATATTTAAAAGCGTCTTTTACGGTTTGGAAATCAATATAAGTAACTTTATCTTCAAGGAAAATTTTCATTCCATCGCTATATAACTTTTGTAAGCGGTCTATTAAATCAAAGTAATTATCAAAATACTCACCTTTCCAGTAAAATTTCAGGTCGTTAGGGTTTGTTGTTTCATCTACAATTTTGCATAAGAATAAATTGACGAGTTTGTCAAAAGCATTTTCGCGACCCGAAACATTATGCTGTCGTAAAATTGTTGCAAATTCATTGTATTTCCCTTGTATATGTTTTTTCCAAATATATTGAAGATTTTTAATGGTAATTTTTTTTGAACCAATATTGTATGCTTGAAAATCTTCGCCAAATATTCCTTGCTGGCTGTACTCAAGTTTATAAGTATCTTTCCATGCTTTATAAAATTCTTTTGCATTTGTTGCATCTTTATAAAACATCGGTTTGTTTGGTTTTTTGTCAAATTTTTCAACAAGGTTTTGAATGTCTGTTATTGTGATTATGTAATTCTGAAAGGTGAGTTTGTTTTCGGTAAAATCAGATGTATATAAGCAAATAAACTTTGTATTGCGTTCCTCATTTAAATAACTGAACAGTTGTCCACCGTCTTGTTTCATGGTTTCCCATTCTTTATCAAACTTTTCGGGTATTTTGCATTCAATAATTAGCAAAGGTTTATTTGTAAAGTTCTTAACTAAAATATCGGCTCTGCCGCTTTTAGCTTCATGTCCAAGTTTCCATTTCGGTTCAAGTTCAATATGCTCAGGTTTATAGCCCTGTTTAAATAAATTATGTATGCACTCAAAAACAACAAAGTTTTCATTTTGAGAGAAATTACATGTTGTCATAGTGTTAACTACCAATCCTTTATCTTCGGGGTATATTAACTCACCGGCGTCTAAATCAACTTTAAGGTAAGCATTTATTTCAGGAAAATCTTTAGAATAGATATTTGTATACATTTTTCCCTGAATTTCTTCCTCTCTAAAATCCAGCAAGAGTAATAAATCTTTGAAATTATCTTTGTTTATCATATATAATCACTTCTATAAATTATACTGCTAACTGAAAAAATGTCGCAGAGCGTCATGGCGCCAGAGGCGCTCATTTCCGCAAATCTAAAAATATGACGTTTCGTTGTCCTGTGGACGAACGAAAGTCCGGCGACCTCAATTCGTCTGTAAGACAATTGAGCGTCATGTATCAATAAATCAACCGTTCAATTTATCAAACATAATAACAATTCTTTCCAAATCTTCATCCGAACCGAAAGGGATGATAATTCTTCCCTTTCCTTTCATATTTCTTTTAAAGCCAATTTTACATTGAAAGAACCTTGAAAGATGCTCTTTCAACCGGTTATAATCGTCTTGTGTTTTTTCCCGCTGTGATTGAACATCCGGTTTATAATCAGGCTCATTAATTTCTTTGACAAGATTCTCAACTTTTCTGACTGAAAGGTCATCATTAATGATTTGGTTATAAATCATCAATTGTTTATCGCTGTTTTCAATATTGAGAATAGCTTTAGCATGCCCGACGGATATTTTTTGTATGCCGAGACCGTGCTGAATTTGTGGTGGGAGCTTCAAAAGTCTTAAGAAATTTGCAATAGTTGAACGGTTTTTTCCAATACGTCCGCTAAGCTTTTCCTGTGTAAGATTACATTCATTGAGCAGGCGTTGGTAACTAAGTGCTATTTCAATGGGGTTGAGGTCTTCACGCTGAATATTTTCGACAAGGGCTAATTCAAGCATTGCCTGGTCGTCGGCGAAGCGGATAAAAGCAGGGATTGAGGTTAGTCCTGCTATTTTGGCTGCCTTGAACCGCCGTTCACCTGAAATCAATTGAAACCGGTTACCGGGAAGCTTTTTAACAATAATCGGCTGAATAATACCAAGCTCTTTAACTGATGAAGCCAACTCTTTGAGCGATTCTTCATCAAAACCTGACCGCGGCTGAAAAGGGTTAAGGTCAATTTTATCCAGTTCAATTTCAATAACAGCGCCGGCGATTTCTTTTTTTAATACCGAATCGGCTTCATTAATCAACGTTCCAAGTCCCCTGCCCAAGACACTTTTTTTCGCCATTACACTAATATTTTTTCCGCTTGTCTGATTTTTGTCATGTTATTTTTCTGCAGCACTTCTCTGGCAAGGTTAAGGTAATTAATTGAACCGGACGAATTTACTTCATATAAAATTATCGGCTTTCCGTAGCTTGGCGCTTCACCAAGCTTAACATTACGTTGAATGATTGTTTCAAAAACCATTTGCTGAAAATGCACTTTCACTTCCTCGACTACCTGATTCGATAACTTCAGCCGTGAATCGTACATGGTCAGCAGGAATCCTTCAATTTCGAGGTCTGGATTTAACCGGCTTTGTATAATTCTAATAGTATTCAACAGCTTGCCCAAGCCCTCCAGTGCAAAATATTCACATTGTACGGGAATAATAACTGAATTGGCGGCTGTTAAAGCATTTACCGTAATAAGCCCAAGCGACGGGGAACAGTCAATCAAAATCACATTATAATCGTCTTTGATTTTTTCGATAACTATTTTGAGCATTTTTTCCCTGTTCGGGAGATTCAGCATTTCGATTTCAGCTCCGACAAGGTCTATATGTGATGGAATAAGCTCTAACCCTCTAATATCAGTTTTTAAAAGAACGTCGCGCGGATGAATTTCATCAATAATCGTTTCGTAAATGCTTGTTTTTATAGTCCGTATATCAAATCCTAAGCCCGATGTAGAATTTGCCTGGGGATCGGCATCAATCAAAAGCACTTTGTATTCAAGCACCGCAAGACTTGCCGCAAGGTTTATAGCAGTAGTGGTTTTCCCTACCCCGCCCTTTTGATTTGCTATTGCTATTACTTTTGCCATCTTTCATTTTTTTTCAAATGGCAAATTTACAAATTAGAGAGCGCTTCCCGTTCCTTTACTTTTTAACAATTCCATTAAATTCCTTAATATTTTTAATTTATATTCCTGATATTGAGATAATTAAATTGTTATTAATATGCAGCTCGTCAATAGAATCCGGTTCTTTTAAAAAAAGCTTATAATTTTTTATGATTTATTATCAGTTATTAAAAAAAATGTTATATTTGCGATACAATAGTGTGTAAATACACCCTGAGGTATATTTACCATTATATTGGCAACAATGTACAGAATTAGAGCCACATAGAAACCGATACAGCATTTAGAAATATTGAAAAATAAACTGATTGTATACAATAAATGTTTAACTTAAATCAATTAGAAATGAAAAAAAATAGCAATTTAAATGATGGTAAGAAAATTAGATTTTCTTCTTTCCTAAATTCAAGTAATTAATGTAACTTTTATTATTTCAATGCGTATAAATAATATAATGAATTTTATGAGAATATTTACATTTATTTTTTTAATAATACTATTCTACAATGGATTTCTACTCTTCGGACAGGAATACAATATTGTATGGGATAAAAACTATGGCGGGTCACAACCGGAAAATTGTTTCTCGATGGTAAAAACAAGCGATGGAGGATACATTATTTTAGCAGGGACAGCATCTATTGATTTTGATGTTACATCGAACCATAATTCCCGTGCAGATTTTTGGGTAATCTGTATTGACAGCGCCGGAACTTTATTGTGGGAAAAATGCTATGGGGGAAGCGAAGACGATACTCCATCCTGTATAATAAACACTAGTGACGGCAGATATATTATGACCGGGATTATTTTTTCGGATGATGGAGATATTACCGAATATTACGGAAGCGGTGATGTATGGGTTGTGAAGATTAACCATGAAGGTGGTATCATCTGGCAGAAATCTTACGGCGGTTCTTCTTTTGAAGGAGGCACGTCAATTATCCAGGATTCGGACAGCAGCTATATTATCACAGCAGTATCCTTTTCGGCTGATGGCGATGTAACTGGAAATATTGGCAGTTGTGATATTTGGTTGATAAGAATAAATTTATTGGGTAATATTATCTGGCAAAAAAATATTGGCGGAACCGATGGAGATTGGCCTCATGAAATAATACAGGATAATGATGGTAACCTTTTTGTCGTTGGAGAAACCAGTTCAAGCGACCATGATGTTTCGTTCAACCATGGCTGCGACGATATGTGGATAGTGGCAATGGATACCGCAGGAGAAATTAAATGGGAAAAAACAATTGACGGCAGCAATGGTTTTGAAACGATATATACAGCGGTGGTATGCAGTGATAATAGTCTATTGGTCGTTGGAACTACCGAAGCCACTGACGGGGATATATATAATAACCATGGTGGAATAGTTGCCTTTGCTGCCAGACTCGATACGGCAGGGCAGGTTATATGGAGCCGTTGTTACGGGGGAAGCAATGATGATCATTTTAATTCCATTTCTTCGATAAGTAATGAAAATTATATTATATCGGGTGGTTCATTATCTTCCGATGGCGATTTGAATAATAATTATGGTTCAGGCTGATGTATGGATTGTAGAAATAAACGAGACAGGGGGAATAGTCTGGCAAAAGAATTTTGGAAGTAGCAGTTATGACGGAGGCAGGTGCATTCTTGAAATAGCCCCTGAAGAATATATTGTAGCTTCTATAGCTGGTACAGCGGATTATGATGTTTCTGCAAATTATAATTCATCGGATATATGGGTCTTTACATTAAAAAAATCAAATTCGATAGTTGAAATAAAAAATAAACCGGGTTTATACGCCTATCCCAATCCATTTTCCGAAACGACAAAAATATTCTTAAGCGACGCTCCAAAAGAAAGACTTATATTAAAAATATACAATCAGCAGGGTATTTTAGTTAAGCAGGAAGAAGTTCTTTCTCAAAATACTATTATTGTCAACCGGAGCGGATTAATTAGCGGAGTATATATGTTAAACCTGAATGGAAACGATTTCAATATTGCATTAAAATTAATAATCTATTAAAACTTATTGTTATGAGACGTATATTTTTTATTCTGATGGTTCTGGCTATATGCCTTGAATCGAAAGCGACTTACTGGGAAAGCTAAAGGAATTTATTATTTACAAGTTAAAGAAAATTGTGGAATAGAATGTTATAAAGTAATTATAAGCTAAAATATTACCTAATTATGAAACATTCACGACCAAAAATTTGGACACACAAGGGAATGATTATATTAGCAGCCGACTAACTAACATGAAAATTAAATAATTAATAATGAGATACTAACTAAAATATAAACACATGAAAAAGCTATATTATTTATTGTTTATTATGATTTATTGTAATAGTATATTATCCCAAGACATTTCAATAGAATGGCAAAAAAACTATGGGGGAAGTGAATCAGATCGTTCACCAATAATTAGGGCTACTTTCGATGGAGGATTTATTATTGGAGCAACATCTTCATCACAAGATTACGATCTTTCGGTGAATAATGGTATGGATGATTATTGGATAGTTAAGTTAGATTCTTTAGGTACTATTGAATGGCAAAAATCATTCGGTGGACCATGGGATGATATATGTCGTGATATAATTCAAACAAATGATAGTTGTTATATTATAGCAGGTAGTAGTGTTACTTATATTGATACCATTCATTATTGGGATGGCAATATTTGGATAATAAAACTAGATTATAACGGATCTTTTATATGGCAAAAGACCTTCGGCGGTTCATCAAGTGATACTCCAATGCAAATTATCCAAACTTCTGACAATAATTTTATTATTGTTGGAGGAACCTCCTCTTCGGATGGAGATGTTACTTATAGTCATGGGGATACTGATTTTTGGGTAATAAAAATTGACACTTCCGGACAATTAATATGGGAAAAAACCTATGGTGGTTCACAGAACGATTTCGCATACTCTGTTACTGAGACAAATGATAGTAATTATGTTATTTGCGGTAGAACAAATTCCTGCGATGGTGATATAGATAATTCTAACGGATCAACCGATATTTGGATTATAAAAATTGACAGCGCCCGAAATATTATATGGAGAAAAACTTATGGAGGAACATATACTGATATTCCTTATTCAATTATAACAAATGAAAATGATGAATTTTTTCTTACAGGTTATTCAAATTCAAATGACCACGATTTTTCAATTAATTTTGGGGGATTTGATATTTTTGTATTCAAATTAGATTCGCTTGGAAATAAAATCTGGCAAAAAAATTATGGTGGAAACGGAAATGAAAGCGCAAGTCAAATAATTAATACATCATTAAATGAATATTATGTTATGGGTTATACTTATTCTTATGATAATGATTTTTTAGTAAATAAGGGACTATGTGATGTGGTAATTTTTAGTATTAATGATAATGATTCATTATTATGGTATAAAACATATGGAGGATCCAATTGGGATTACGGCAATTTTTTATGTCTTATTAGACAAAAGGAGTATATAATTGCAGCATATACAAATTCAACTGACGGAGATATAATCAATAATTATGGAGAATCTGATATTTGGATCATGAAAATAAATCAAACTAATAATATACAACAACAAAACATACAAAAAAACATTCAAATATTTCCAAATCCTTCCGCTGGTAAGTTTACAATTAAATTTACATCCCCTGCTTTTCATATTAATAACATTAATATTTTTAATACAGTGGGTTATTGTATTTATTCATTTAAAAGTTCCGATCCAGAAGTGAAAATAGATATTGGAAATAAATCCAAAGGAATTTATTATTTACAAATTGTAGGAAGTTATGGAATAGAATACTATAAAATTATTATTTACTAAAATACTACCGAATTATGAAAAAGATATTTACATTTTTTACAGTAACAATGATAATAACCAGCAATTTTGCACAGACTTATTATAAAAGTCATATAGGATTGTCAGTTACTATTGATCAAGAGGTATTAGATGATTATCCTGGAGGTCCGATTGTATTTAATCAATTTGAAGGAAAATTCGAACAAGATATTTTAGCTCCTTTAAATTCTTTTTTTGATACAAGTAAGATTGAATTTTATGTTTATCATATATATTTTGATACAGCTGGAACAAATTATTATTATGGAGGACCTTTAAATACAATAAGGGTCAAGTATGGCGTTGCAGGTGCTGCTATATCGAGCATGGGTTTATATCCCGGAGCGTCAATGCATTTTTGTCAATATTTAATACCGGAGGATATGCTTCACGAAATGGGGCATATGTTTGGACAATGGCATATATTTGACGATTATAATGGTTCAGAATTAGTAGTCAGACCTGGAGAAGAAGATCCGGGAGATTTTCCTGCCAATTGCGAATATGCCGGAGACCTTATCGATGACACGCCAGCTATTAATTGGATAACGGGGGCAGTTGATGCAAATGGAGATTATTATAAAAATACTGTGGGTAATTTTATGGACTATTATGCACAATCAATGACATTTGGTTTTTTTACACCCGGACAATATGAA
>JACQWN010000212.1:4476-8125 GCA_016209245.1 Bacteroidia bacterium | reverse complement strand
TATTTAGAGCTTTAGTAATTTTGTAAATATTGTGAACAGCAATTTCAGAATTCCAACCATTATCCAGGTTAACAGCTAATGGTCGTAACTGGTATTGTTTGGCAATATACAAAAGATAAGAGCTGTCTACACCACCGCTTACGCCAATGATACAGTCATATTTTTTATTTTTTCCACTATGTTTAATCTTATCAACAAGAATCTCCCAATCATTTAAGCCCTTTTTTCCTCTGGGATAATCTTCCATCATTTTTTTCTGCATTTTGCAGAAATTTGAAACACCCTGTTCGTCAAACTTTATTCCAGGAATTGTTGAATTCCAAACACCTATAGAACAGACTTTTAATTCGTTCATATTATCTATTTACAGAATGTCTCAAATAAAACTTTTTATTATGGATAATTAATTATCAATATATTTATTAAACCACAATTCAAGGTTAATTATTTTCCATATTTCGTTTCCAAAATTGATTTTTCCTTCTATATATTTATTAAACAAAGAATTAACTTTATTGCAATTATAGATGCCTCTTTGCTTAAACTTCTGTGAATTTAGTATTTCTTTTGAAAGGTTCACAAATTCAAGTTTTTTAAACCATTCATCGGTAGGGGTTTGATACCCGACTTTATCAATTCTGTTGGTAATTTTAGCAGGTAAGATTCCTTCAAATGCTTGCCTTAATATTTTTTTTGTTATTCCTTTTTCTATAATTTCAGACGAATCCAACGCTAATGTTTTTTCGACAAATCTATGGTCTAAAAATGGGAACCTTGTTTCTAAAGAGAACCACATACCGCTTTTATCTGCCCATAACAGATGATGTTCAAATTTGTGTTCGAAATGATTTAGAAATGATTCTTTTAAAGTTTTAGCGCTATAAAGATCTCTTACTATATGAGAATCTTTTGATTGATTCTTAATAAAAACATTTGAATAATAATTTATTTTAAAAATATATTTTTTATTTTGGATAAATTGCGGTAATATAAAATAAATAAAGGAATAAATCCCAATAAAATTTTTTTGTATTTTATAATAAGTAATAATTTCTTTTAATAATTTCCTCCACTTGAAATTATATAACAATTCTTTAAAATAATAACCAAAAAAATATAAATATCCCCCCATTAGCTCATCAGCGCCTTGTCCGTTTAAAAGAACTGTACAGTGCTCCTTTGCTAATTGCATTACTTTAAATTCGGCATATTCTGATGTTGTCGGCATAGGTTCGGCCATTGCATTCAGAAAAATACTTAAATCTTCATACAATGTCTTTGCGGAAGGATATACAAAATGCATATTAAGGTCTTCATTTTTATATTCATTTATAAATTCAGATTCATCGCCAAGTTGTCCTCTTGTATATATAGCCGAAAATGAATGCAAATTTTTAATTCTAAATTCTTTAAGAAGAATTGATGTAATTGTAGATGAATCAAGCCCTCCGCTTAGACAAACTCCAACAGGGACATCGCTTCTTAATTGAATTTTTATGGAAGAATATAGAATATGCCTGAATTCTTCTTCATTAATAAATGGTTCTTTTATTTCTTTTGGTAAGTCATACCATTTTGATATTTTAATATTTTTATCTGAATTAACAGATATATTCAAATTACAGCCATGTTGTAACTTTTTAATTTCTTTAAAAAAAGTGTTTTCCGATTGATCCGTCCTGGTAAATATTAAATAGTCATATATTATTTGCCAGTTAACATTTATTTTATAGCTTAGTAATTTTATGATTGACTGAATATCTGAAGCAAATATAAATTTATCTTTATCAGTATAATAATAGAAAGGTTTAATTCCAAACCTGTCTCTGGAAATAAAGACTTTCTTTTTTTCAATATCATAAATTAAAAAAGCCCACATCCCAATGAACTTATTAATGCAAGCTTCTCCATATTCCTTGTAAGCCGCTAATATAACTTCCGTATCGCTATTGCTTTTAAAGATATATCTATCAGAGAGCGTCTCTTTAAGTTCAATATAATTATAAATTTCCCCATTATAAACTATACAGTATCTATTATCGTCAGAAAACATTGGTTGATGTCCGGTATAAGTTAAATCAATAATATTTAACCTTACAAAACCTAATCCAATATTATTATCTATAAAAATCCCTTCATCATCAGGTCCCCGTTGTTTCATTTTATTCATCATTATTTCAAGATGATTTCTTCGAACCTGTTCGCTATTAAAATTTATTATTCCACAAATACCACACATTTCTTTTTTCTTAAAAAATCATTTTGGTTGTATTATCATTGCGTATATTTCTGTTATTTTTTTTGCTATTGTTTTTGAATCTAATCCCAATTTTATTAAATAGTTTCTGCCTTGTGTACGCTTACTAAACGAAATTGCTAAATTAATTTTATTTGCTAAATCAACATGATTATAAGAGGATATATAACAGCCTTCGATTCCTGAAATTAATTGTTTGACATCGCCAACATCAGTAGATACGATAGGGCAATTACATGCCATAGCTTCTTTAATGACATTTGGCGAACCCTCATGAAATGAGGTCAGGACAAGTACATTAGCTGCATTGTAAAATAAATTTAGTGTTGCTTGGGATACATTAGTTAATGTTATAATTTGAATTTTCGGGTTATTCAAGAATTTAACAGCATTCTTAAGAAGTGAAAAATTTTTTACAGGGCTAGTAGGATTAGCGACAAAAATAATAATTTTTTTATTTTCGGGTAGATTAAGGCTTTTTCGCGCTTCTTCCATGATGATAGGATAAAAAGTTTCAATGTCAACTCCATTGGGAATTACGGCTACTTTTTCATTAATATGCGATTTGTTTTTCATTTGTATAGTTTTCATAATTACATAGTCATATCTTTTTTTTGCAAAACCGATATTAATTTTTACTAATAATTTGCCTATATAAGTATATGAACCATCTGATTTATTTGTTCCTAAAATATCATCGCCCATGAAGGACACTATTAATTTTTCCCTTTTTTTTGCCAAATAGCTAATAATGCCACATAAACCATAATGTGCATGTATTAAATTATATTTATCGGATTTAAGAATTTTTTTTAATCTTTTTATTGAACCGAAATATCCTTTTATTCCGGCTTTTAAAATTGGACATTTAATGACTTGAATACCCAATCTTTCAATTGAATCAATTTGAGGATCAACAATTAAATTTTTTTTATCCGCGCCAGGGCTTCTATATACATATATTACTTTCATCAGAATCAAAAAGGTTTAATTATTGATTCTATTTTTAATGTATAGAAATTTCCCATTCTTTTCCAATTCAATTTTATCTAAGTAATTGAAATAGACCTTATTAAAAAATGGTTTAACTGATGATTCAATTAATTTTTGTTCTTTTTCATTAAGCAAATTTACTGTTTCAAGCTTGAATTCAATCTCGCCAGGTATTGTTTGAACTACCTGAAATTTTGATATTTTGTCAGCATAAAATCCTAGCTCATATAAAATATCTGTAAAAAAAACCCCATGGACTTTTGCTCCATCTGCTAAGGTAATAGTATCTATTGTACGACCTTCAATGGATTTTATCAAAGGTTGATTTACTCCACACATACACTTTTTATCAGTGAAAGACGCGAGGTCGCCATTTTCGTATCTGATAAATGGCATAAC
>JACQWN010000212.1:0-4427 GCA_016209245.1 Bacteroidia bacterium | reverse complement strand
GGCATAACATAGTTATCCAAACCTGTAACAATGATTCTGCCTGTTTTATTAATTAAATCTTTATCATTATCATCAAGCACCTCAAGCAGCACATGTTCCATATTCAAATGCATTCCGTTATGCTTGGCACATTCATAAGAAATTGCGGATACTTCCCCACAGCCATATTGATCATAAATATCCGTATTGAATGTGTCTGTCAATAGTTGTCGGTAATAAGGCAATAATGTTTCTGTAGTGCTCGAAATAGCTTTCAGATTTTTATTCACAGGGAGTCCTTTATCTCTTATGTAATAAGCAATGGTTATTAATGAAGATAAATATCCCTTTAATAATGAAGGATTAAATCTGATTATTTTATTATAGAGCTTATTTATAGTATTATTATTTATTCCAAATGAGTCAATTACTAATTGATTTTGTAGCCACATAGCAACATTATCTTTAAATTTGACTTTGATAGATGGGTTAATTATTTTTTTTGCGCCCCACAGGGTTACCACCTTGTCTTCTTTATTTATTCCCATCCATTCATACCATCTGTAATACGAGGCCCATGTGTATGTGCGATCATAAATATCGGTATATGTTATAACAGGGGAGCCTGTGGTTCCGCCTGTTTTCCCTTTTTTAGCCAATCTCATATTAAAACCTTTAGCGAGCATTCTATCATTTTCTTTTATAACTATCTTCTTCGTTAATATCGGAATTTTTTTTATATCGTCAAGATGTTTTATATCTTCCGGCTTTAGTCCTATGCTATCAAATAATTTTTTATAATAAGGGACATTATTATAGGCATGATTAATTAGTAAATGAAGTTTGGAAAACCTGTATTCATATATGCCCGATTCATCCCAATACTGGCTTTCTTTCAGACGATTCAGCGCTGAATTTATTGATGTTCCTGTAATAAAATCCTGGAGCGGGTAACCAATATGTTTTGCAATAAATTTGCGGAGCATAAATTTATTTTATTACAAAGCAAAACTTAATTGCCTTTTCCATTACCTCTGCCAAATTTTCTGCAGATTTATTTTTGAAAATGAATCCTGTTTTCCCATCCTGAATATACTCTATAAATCCATCTTCATCTGAGGCTATCGGAATTAAGTTATAATAATAAGCTCTTAATAAAGGGCCACTTTCAGTTACTTCGCGGTAAGGAGCTACAAAAAAATCTGCTTTTTGGAAATATGCCGGTAAACATTTTTTGGGAATAAACCTGATATCTGTTTCAAATATAGATTTATTTTCAATAAGCTGTGCATATTCATCAGACCATGATTCACTATCTCCTGCAATAATTATTTTAAAATTTGAGTACTTTTTTGCCAGTAAATTTCCTGCTCTTATTAATATATCAACTCCTTTATAATAAAATATCCTTCCAAAAAACAAAAAATTCACCATTCTTTCTTCCTTTGATAAATCTGGTCTTGGTAAATCCGTGCCAACTAAAAACAACCTGATTACAAAACTCTTTTTTTTAGAAAAATCCGATTGAAATAATTTTTCCTGAGTAAAGGAAAAGAATTGAAAATTTTTATAAAATTTTGTTGAAATAAAGCGATAAAATTGTTCATTAAAGTTAAAAGACTCTTGTTCGCGTTGATGAAGCATATAATCCATAATAGCGATGATTGTTTTTTTGTTGCCTAGCATTATCCTGTTGAGTACAGCAAAATAAGGAGAGCCACATGATTCGATATAAATTACATCAGGTTTGAAGGATTTAATATTCCTGATTAATTTATAATCTTTAAAAAATCGCATTGGATTTCTTGCACGAGTATGCGAAATATCTTCAACATGGTATCTGATAATATTTTGACGGCAAAAATTACTAATTTCTTCAATTGTATAATTTCCACTTGGTTGGTGCATTATTATCAAAAACACATCTGCCTTTTTGTTTAAAATGCTGATAATTTCGCGTTCCCTGTTCCAGAAAGTATTACCACCGGTGATAAAAGCTATTTTCATGTCCTAATTACCAGGAAATTCCAAAATAATTTGGATGATTCATTAAAGACGAAACCTTTGCCAGATCATATATTATTTTATCGCAGTGAATGGTAATTTCATCAATATTGTTATCATTATTTGTAATAACAATCAGTTCCGATTTTTCTATTAAATCAAATAAATTTTCATGTAACAGAGATGAAATATGCGGTAATTTCTCCATAATGTAACTTCTATTCTTTCCCACAAGTTTTGAAAGTTGAACATTATTGTCGTTTTGGCGCTCCATTTCAAGAATTCTGGAAAAGACAATATCCTTCTGATTAGTATTACTCGGTTCGATGGAGCTTAATACAGGCGAATTAATGTAATTATCATGAGCAATTGTGTTTAATCCTTTTAAATCCTTTGGTAAACAACTTCCGCCATAAGCAAAGCCGGGTTTCAGGTAAGCTTTTGATACGTTCAACAGGCGGTCTTCGGCAAAAAGTTCCATTAATTCATGAGAATCAATGCCTAATTTATAACAGATATTCCCTACTTCATTAGCAAAAGAAATTTTTAGAGCATGAAAAGAGTTATTTACATACTTAATTAATTCGGCGACTTTAATGTCAACAACTTTGAATGGCGCCTTAACATTATGATATAACTGTTTCATTTTTTCAATGGCAAATTCGTTATCGCTTCCAAGAACAGTATAGGCCGGATTATAGAAGTCTTTAACGGCAGACCCTTCTCTTAAAAATTCAGGATTGGATACTACAGCAAAGTCAATGTTACGCTTTTTCCCTGAAATTTCTGATATTATTTTGCCGATTTTTTCATTTGTTCCCGGCATTACCGTTGAACGAACGGATATTATATGAAAAGTATCTTTTTGAGCGATACCTTCACCAATATTACCAGCTGTACGATATATAAAATCTAAATTCAAATGCCCTGTCGGTGTTGAAGGAGTACCTACCGCTATTATTGAAATTTCAGAGTTCTTAACGGCAAATATATAGTCTTTCGTTGCCGATATTTGTTTTATTTTCCATTGATTTTCAATTATAATATCAATGTCCTTTTCAATTATTGCAGGCTTTCCGCTATTTATTAAATCAACTTTAATATCGCTTATGTCAACACCTATCACCTTATGACCGTCCTTGGCAAGGCATCCTAATGAGACACAGCCGACATATCCTAATCCGAAAATACTAATTTCCATTTTTTGTTTTTTTTAACAACGAGATTCTTTTGTACGTAATTGTTAATAGGACTTACTTTGCCTGTTTTAGATATTCATCCCAACCACCAACATCCTTCCATGAGCCTTCACTTACAGGAAAAACACCTACTTTGGCTTTTCTTTGAAGTATTTTTTCTATTAAATGAGTAATATGAAAAAATTCGTTTTCGGGGATTTCATTTAATAAATGTGATTCTAAAATATACATCCCGGAATTAATTTGAAACGTAAGTTCCGGTTTTTCTATTAACTCAAGCAATACGCCATTATTTCCTGTTGTGATTGTTCCATAAGGAATAGAATAATGTTTTAATGCTGCAACGATAGTTAATTCATTTTTGTTGTTTTTATGATATTTAATAATTTCTGAATAATCCTCATTAATAATAATATCGCAATTGGAAACGAAAAAAGTTTGTTTTATTTTGTCTTTCAACATAAAAAGACTTCCCACAGTTCCTAATGGTTTTGTTTCTTGAAAGAAAAAAATATTATAATCCGGATTTTTCAGGTTATCAAAATAGTGCTTAATCATCTCGGCTTTATAATTCAATGAAATAAAGAAGTTATTGCATCCTGCATTGACAAAACGATCCATAATGTTTTCCATGATGGTTTTTTCACCAATTGGTATCAATGGTTTAGGTAAGATATTAGTGATTGGTTTTAACCTGTTGCCTTTTCCACCTGCCATAATAACTACGGGAAGATTTAATCTTTCTATTTCTCTTTTCTGCTCTTTTCCAAAAACATCTTCCCAAAAATAAACATCCACTAAATCATTATTTTTGTTTAGAACCGGCATGCACTCGGTTCTGTATTCAAGCATTCGTTGTTTGATTGACTCACAGGAATCATTGTCAAAAGACAAGCGGGTATTTTGCCGTAATATTTCACATATAACTGTATTTAATGGAATATTCTTAATAATTGCTCTTTGAATATCGCCTATACTAAGAATATTTATAAACTTAGCATCATTAAAAACAAACAGCAGCTTTTTATCAATTCTATCCATTTGTTTAAGCGCTGATAATAATGAATCATTCGCGTCAATGATTCTTTCTTTTATTTTTTCTGATAATTCTTTTTTCATTTTGTTCTTTCATATCGAAATCGATGTTTCGTTAATCTATTTTTTTTGCCGGATTACCAATATATACTCCGCTTTTGGTGATATTTTTAGTAACAGTGGTTCCGGCTCCAATTATTGTTTTAGTAA
>JACQWN010000578.1 GCA_016209245.1 Bacteroidia bacterium | reverse complement strand
TTTCTTCTAATATTATAGCCAGACTGTCTTCTTTTGTTAAAGGGCTAAAGCCCTGAGAATTCAGGCTGTCCTTATTAACCCCCGACCTGAAGGTCGGGGCAACTGATAAACTATCTGTCCCTTGAAACTTGGAGCTTTGAGTTTGAGACTTGGGTCTTATAAGATTATACCAGCAGATATTCTCATTATTCACTTTCAGATTTTGGATAATTACTACCGGCGGCTTGTCATTTCTATGTATTGCGTTATAGTCCATTCTTACCAGGGCTGTTTTTTCCGCACCTGTCCCTGCCCACAGTATGCCTTTACTGTCAATCAACATCGCCCCGTTCCCGCTACCACCGTTAACATCCTTTACAGGGTAGCCCGTTGACGAATTGTATATTTCAATTTTGCCAGTAAAGGTTTCACCTTTTCCAAAGGTGAAACCTTTACTGAGCACTGTGATGCCAAAATTCGTCCCTATAAATATATTCCCTTCTTTATCTTCTTTAATACTCATTACTACATCGTCGGAAAGCCCGTCTTTTTTTGTAATATTTAAAAATATTTTTTTTGGCTGTAGAGACGCAGGGCCCTGCGTCTCTACATGCCAATCTTGTATATATTCGTGAAGTAAAAGTATGATTCCTCCATCAGTGCCAAACCAGAGATTCCCTGATTTATCTGCTGTGATACAACTTACATAATTATTCGCAAGCCCCTGGGCTGTAGTAAAGTTCGTAAAGCTTTTGCTCACAGATTGTTTATTTTTATTGGTGTTCGCGATTGCTTCGCAATTCCCGTCATAACGCGAGGCGCCACCTCCATAAGTGCCAAACCACAGATTGCCGCTGTTATCTTCTGTGATACACATTACTATATTATTCGCAAGCCCCTGGGCACTGGTAAAGTTCGTAAAGCTTTTCCCGTCATAACGGCTCGCTCCACCTCCTGCAGTGCCAAACCACAGATTGCCTTTGCTGTCGCAAAAAATACTTTTGCCATACGCTATGGCGTCGAGGGCAAGACCGTCGTCGGTGGTGTAGGTGGTGAAGAAACCACGGCCGGCGGCGCTTTGGTCCAGCCCACCCCCGACCCCTCCCGAAGGGAGGGGAGTTGTAACAATGGGGAGCGGGTTGGTTTTGGGTGGTTCGATGGTTATGGTGCGGGGACCTTTGGCGGTCTGTATGGTATATTGCTTTTCACCTGTTACCGGAATGGTAAAAGTATATGGTTTGGGGCATGTGTCGGTAAGGATAACCATGGGTGGCTGTAAGGTATCTTGGGCGAAACAAGCTCCAAGTCCCAAATTCAAAGCTCCAAGCCCCAAGGTTAAGACGAAGAACAAATTATGATTTGTATTTGTCATATTGGTATGTAATCATACTAAAATACAAAGATACAAAAAATAATTATTTTTGTCATTATTTGTTTAATTTATTTTACCTTTGTTTTGTGAGAGTTTACAAAATTTTATATTTTTGTAGCTATAATAAAGTTGCCACAGATTACACAGATTATCAAGAAATTATTTATTATAAATCTGTGAAATCTGTGGCTAATTTTGACTTTATGGACAGGCACTAAATAGTTACAAAAAAAATTATTATTGTTATGAAAAAAATATTAATCACTACGTTTTGCAGTTATTTTCTGATTTTATCAGGTTCTTCGCAACAAAAATTTACAGGCGGGCTGTTTGTCAGTCCTTTAGTTTCGTGGATGAAGCCCGACAGTAAGAAAGCCGAGCTAGCTCAAGCAATGTTGGGTTTTAATTTTGGTGTGACAGCCGATATTAATCTTACAAAAAATTTTGCTGCTTCATTCAGCATTGCTGCCAATAAATATGGCGGTTCGGTTAAATACCTTGATTCAATTCCCGAATTTGAAGCCGAAGATGTTCTTCGCCAGGATCAGTCCCTGAGCCCTGGTGCTGTAGTTGATTATAAGCTGACTTATATTGAAATTCCTATTGCCTTGAAAGGCAAAACCAACGAAATCGGCTATATTACTTATTTTTTAAAAGCAGGCATCAATCCCTCTATTAAATATAAAGCAAAAGGCGATGTAAACCAGAACAACATTACCGATGTAAATGTAAAAAATTCAGTAAGCCTGTTCGGTTTCGGATATCATCTTGGCGGTGGCATTGAATATTCGCTTGCCGGTAATACAAGAGTGCTTGTCGAAGGTATCTATACCGGAGGGCTTTCCGATATTGACAATACTAAAATGATTGCTTCTGATACGGGCGCAAAAGCAAAGGAAATAAAAATTACGTTGAATAATGTCGCTTTACGGGTCGGGATTTTGTTTTGATAATAGATTGTTTTTGCAGCTTCAGTAAAAATTTATGTAACTACTCAGCTACTATATTAACCGTAATAGCCACTGATTTCACAGATTATAAACTACCCAAGGTGATTTTCTTTGTGAAAATTTATAAAAATTAATTAATTTAATCTGTGTAATCTGTGGCAAGTCTTTGTTTTTTAACATTTTAAAACGGTTGAATAGTTACAAATTTATTATACTGCCAACGGGATAAAAATATCTTGAGGGTTTTCCTGAATTAATCCTTTTTCGTGTGCTATTCTGTATAAAGCCATAACCGCTTCTTTTCCCTTAACCCCCAAATCAAGAGAAAACTCATTGACATATAAATTAATATGTTTTAATAAAATACTTTCTTCTGTTTCCTGTGCATGCTGTTTTATATACGGCATGCATTTTTTTGGATTTCCGACAGCATATTCAATACTTTTTTTAAGAATACGGTCGAATTGCAGTTGTGTTTCCCTGGGAATCGCTCTGCCGATTGCAATCGCCCCTAATGGTAAAGGCAGTCCCGTAAGTGATTCCCAATATTCGCCGAAATCAATCAGTTGTATTAATCCCTTATTTTTAAAAGTAAACCTTGTTTCATGAATAATTAATCCGGCATCGGCTTTTCCCGATAATACGGCTTCCTCGATAGAAGAGAAAAGATACTCATCTTTCTTCCAAATGCCGGGAAATGCAATGCTGAGCAAAAGATTTGCCGTGGTAAGCTTTCCGGGAATCGCAATAGTTAAATTTTCAATATTTTTAAAATCAATTTTTTGTTTTCCGATTAATAATGGCCCGTTCTTGTAACCCACAGCACTACCTGAATTTAATAATAAATAATTATTGCATACATAACTATAAGCATGGCAGCTTAATTTTGAAATATCAAGCTTTTGCCTGAATGCAAGATTATTCAGTTCTTCCACGTCGGCAATAACCGGCTCGAATTCTAGCCCTTGGGTATCTACTTTGTTATGCAACAAAGCATAGAACATGAAAGTATCGTTGGGGCAGGGAGAAAATCCTAACTTCAGCTTCATTGATTATTATTTAAGTTTGATAAGAAATAACATTGTTATTAAATAAATACCATCTGTATATAGTCGGCAGTCCACAGTCGGCAGTCAGCAAAAGCAAACATTTGCTTCAATGTTTTGATTTACTGCCGATTGCCAACTGCCAACTTTAAAGAATTAAATCATTAAGAATACTAATAAGTGTATTTGAAAGGTTTTCAATTGCCAGTGGTATATTCCAGTTGTTTTCATTCCTGTTTTCAACATAATTTGAAACAGCCCTGATTTGAATAAAGGGTATTTTTTCAATGAGAGCGACATAGAAGAACGCGGCGCCTTCCATGGTTTCTATATCAAGACAATATTTTTCAAGAAGATGAGCTATATTAGCACGATTCTCATGTACCGTATTTGATGTAGCTCCTAAAGCTTTAATCATTTTTTGAAAAGTAATTGAAGAAATTTTTGAAGTATTTCTTAAAACTCCATCGTCAAAAGGAAATTCGTCGGGTGCTAAATATTTTTTTTCAAATAATGAAAAAAATTTCCCGTTTTCTTCAATCCCAAGATCAATAAACTGGTCTTCAATAACATTAACTACCGTGCCTATATGAATTTCTTTTGTATAGCTTCCGGCAATCCCGGCATTGAGCAATAAGTCATAATTATATTTCTGCAAGGTTTTACACATAAAATAAATTGTAGAATGACAGCCAATGCCGGTAATCAAAATATCAATATTTATATTTTGATATATGCCTGAAAAAAATTGTTCATTTTTCTTTTCTGTAAATCCAAGTTTCTGAATAAACGGATAGACTTCGTGCTTAGTTGCCAATACTGCTAATATTTTCATGAATCTTTATTATTATGCCCTTTCAGAGCTTTGGTTCAATATTTTATTCTACCGAAAAGCGATTTGCGATGTATTGAGCAATTCGACAAGCTCACTGTAACACTTTTCGAAATGAGCTTGCCGAAGTTGAGCCAAGACGCAATGTTAAAAATTATTTCTAAATTTTTCAATCCCTGATTAATTTAATTCTTTGCGCTTTTGTGTTGTAGTGGTAAAACCCTTTTGGGATCCGCTGTGAGCCACTACTGAATCCATGCTTGGTTCTTGAAATTTGGAACTTGGAATTTGTATCTTCTTTCATATCTTTGCACTAACAACTAAAAATTTAATATTTGAAGCACGATAAAATAATATTAGGAATTGACCCCGGAACTAAAACCTTAGGTTATGGCATTATCCACGTAAAAGGTAAAGAAGTGGCGCTTTTAACAATTGGGGTTATAGAATTGAGCAAATATTCCAATCATTTTGTCAAGCTAAAAAAAATATTTGAAAGGGTTCTTGTCCTGATTGATGAATTTCATCCTGATGAGCTTGCTATTGAAGCTCCTTTCTATGGAAGAAATATACAATCAATGCTGAAGCTGGGACGCGCACAGGGTGCCGCAATTGCTGCCGCCTTATTCCGTTCTGTCCCTATTTTCGAATATGCCCCGACAAAAATCAAGCTCGCAATTACAGGCAACGGCAGAGCTTCCAAGGAACAGGTTGCAGGAATGCTTCAAAATATTCTGAACATAAAAGAAAAACCTGAGTGCTTCGATGCAACTGACGGGCTGGCTGCCGCCGTCTGTCACTATTTTCAAAAAGAAAATCCTCCAACCCGAAAACAATGTACAACTTGGGAAGATTTTATTAAAAAAAATCCGGATAGAATATGAACGATAACTTCTCCATATCCACAGGTAAAAACAATTAATTGACCTAATTTCTAATTGACCTAATTGACCTAAAAAATGACCAATTGACCCAATGACCAATTAACGCACAACACCCGACATCTGTTTAATCCTAAAATGCCTTTTTACCTAAAATGCCTTTTTAAATTAATAACTATGTTATTTTAATATGTTGATTATATGATACATAAAGTTGTAATTGTTTTAAGGAAAAACAATTTTATTTCTTTTAAAAATTATATTGTTAAAAATTAAGCTGTTACAAAATATAAATTATTAAAATTTAAATTAGAAAAAATCAATAATTATAACTATTTAATAACTATATTGTAATGCCTTATAATGAACATATTAAAATTTATTTAATACATAGTTATAACTAAAAAAAGTCATTTTAGGTTTACAATGTATTAATTAATTTATGAGTCCACTCTAAAAAGTCCAAAAATGAAAAATTTAACCGCAGACATACGAGGCACGGAGAACACTAAGAAACACAGAGAATTTTTCCGTGAAATTTTGTGAACACTTCAGCAAGTTCATTTCGACAAGCTCAATGCATCGCAGTGCAACGCTCAGTGTTTCCGTGGTGAATTTTTTTATTTTGTTTGTATGAAAGATGAAATTTTTTATGTATATTTGCATTATTGTTGCTAATATTTACCTGTATTGTTCATGAATTATTCAGGTTAAATACTCTTCAGACCCGATGGGAAAATATTTAGAGAATATTATTAAAAGGAGAGCTGAAAATAATTTTTTGTTAAAAAAACTATTTAGAAATGAGGCATACCGGCTTGCACAAATTTTAGAGAAGGAGAAATTTGTATTTAAAAGAATATATTTATTTGGTTCAGTAGTTTCCGATAAGCCTGTCACGGCTTGGACGGATGTTGATTTGGCAATTGAGGGTTTAGAAGCAGGGATGTTTTATAAAGTATATGCATATTTATTAAAAAGCTCAAAGTATCCCATAGACCTCAAGCCGCTTGAAGAACTTGAAATAATACAACAAAAAAAAATTAAAAAAAAGGGAGAATTGATATATGAAAGATTATAATATTTTTTTACAGGAGCTTATATCAGAGATTCGGAAAGAATTAACAAATATAACAGATTTAAGAAAAGAGCTTGAAGATGTGTTAAAAGAGAAGCATCCATATAATAAACGAAGAATAAAAGGCTCAATTATTCATGATTTTTATAATTGCTGTGAAAGGATTTTCAGAAAAATAAATGTTAATATTAACGGGGGTTTTAATCAACAGGATAGCTGGCATAAAGAGCTTTTAAGTAAAATGACTATAAAAATAGAAAACATCAGGCCTGCCGTGATATCTGAAGAATTGGCAGCCGAGCTGGATGATTACCTCTCGTTCAGGCATGTATTTAGAAATATTTATGGTTTTGAGCTAAAAGGAGAACGATTAGACCGGTTAATTTTTAAATTTCCGGATATTAGTAAAAGGTTTGAAAAAGAAATCCTGACGTTCTTAAGAAATCTTGAAGATAAATAATATGGAACTCAAAAAGACAAAAAGAGCTGATCTTGAAAATAAAAGGCCAATTTTTATACTCATTGGTCTTGCTATTGTGTTGGGCTTGTCATGTCTTATGTTTGAATGGTCGTTTTATTCCGAACCGGAATACTCGCTGGGAGAAATAGGAGATATTAAAATTGAAGAAGAGATAATTCCTATAACAAGGCAAGAGGAAATCAGGCCCCCAGCCCCGCCACTGCCGCAAATATCCGAAGTGTTGAACATTGTTAATGATGATGTGGAAATTATTGATGAGCTTGATGTCCAGGATGTCGAAATTGACCAATCTACAATAATTCAGCAAAATTTGAATCTTGTGCAGACAGATGAAGAAATTGTTGAAGAGGAAGCATTGCCGTTTGCTATAATTGAAGAGAAGCCGTCATTTCCCGGCGGTGATGATGCCTTAAAAAAATTTCTTATCATGAATACACAATACCCTATACTTGCAAGGGATAATAATATTCAAGGCAAAGTATTGGTATGCTTTGTCATAGAAAAAGACGGTTCGGTGACCGATGTTAAAATAGTCAAAGGAGTTGATCCTTTGCTTGACCTGGAAGCGTTAAGAGTAGTAAAAATGATGCCTAAATGGAAACCGGGGAAACAACGGGGGAAACCGGTACGCGTTCAATATCAGATACCGTTAAATTTTAAAATTTAACGGTATCTGATATTGAACGCGTACCGGTTTCCCCCGTTGTTTCCCCGGTTTCCATTTAGGCA
>JACQWN010000577.1 GCA_016209245.1 Bacteroidia bacterium | reverse complement strand
ACCGGATTAAATAAATATGACAGCAAATATACTAGTGCAAATGGTAATAAAAGCCATAGCCCAAGCTGAATTTCGGGCAGAGAAAATATTTTACGGGGAAACTTGTACATTTTATTTTTAATTATGGAATAAGCTGTAAACAAAAAAAGAAAGCAGTAAAAGAAAAATACGGTTTTTGTCAGAATCTCCGACCAGTTGTATAACCATTCAAAATAATAAATAATATCAATGAAATGCGGTCGTTCAATATTGCTTTCCCCTGTTGTAAAATGATGCCACATACCGGGCAGCCAAAATGAAAAAGCAGCAAGAATAATAAAAAACGCAACAATAATACGGGTAAATATTTTGAAATTATTTAATGAATAAATTAATGTGTCTGCTGCCAGTAATAACACCAGCAATAGTCCGAAATAATGGATATAACAACACAGAATGCCCGATATGCAAAAAGCGATAAAATAATATATATAGCTTTTCTTTTTTTGTTTTAATTTGTCGAGCAGATAAATGTTCAAATAAACCGTCAGAAGGGATAGGCAAAGCAGAAATGAATAAGGCCTTGCTTCCTGGCTAAAAAAGATTGGGGTCCAGAAAAATGCCGTAAATGCCGCAGATATTAAGCCCTCTTTGACTGAAAAAAGACGTTTCCCGGTTAAAAACATAAGTACGATAGAGGCGATTCCCGCCAAAACAGCAGGCATTCTTATAATCGCCGGACTATTTTCAGTATATTTAATTAAAAAATAGTATATAATATGATGAAGCGGCGGTTGAAGATCGCCTGAAAATTTTTCTTCGAAAACCCCTGAAAATATTTCTTTAAAAGTTTCGACATTGCTTCTTCTGATAGTACCGCATTCATCATACCATAATGACTGGAAGTCGAGCCGGTAAAGTCGCAGAAATGAGCCCAAAAATAAAATAACGGCTAAAATCAGTAATATCTGAATATTTTTTTTTTGACAGAAGTTGGCAAAGAAATTTTCTTTGGTTCTATATAATTTCATTAGTTTATTTTTGTGTCACGATATAAAGAAAAAAAGCAATTATTGCATAAATAATATTTGGTATCCAGACCGCTAAAATGGGATTAAATCCGCCGTTGATTGCAAATTGCTTGCCGACCTGCATAAATAAAATATATGTAAAGCTTAACAACAAGCCGAAACCTACATGAAGCCATGTACCGCCTTTTGATTTACGTATTGACAGGGTCAGCCCTATCATGGTCAAAATAAAGGTAGAGAAAGGAAAAGCAAGACGCTGGTATTTTTCTATCAGGAACACTTCAATATTGTCGGCACCCTGGGTCCGCTGCTGCTCAATAAAATCGTTAAGCTCATAATAATTCATTGTCTCAACTACATTTTCCCTGCGTTTGAAATCGGCCGGCGATATATTAATTGCAGTATCAATTTCACGGCCTGTAATAATCCGTTCATTTAAGCTGTCAATATCCCGGATATAATAATTATGGATGGTCCATTTATTTTTGAGCGTATCCCAGCGGATATAATCCGAAACAAGCTTCGACTTCAACGTTTTATTTTCAAATTTTTCAATAGAAAATTTATAACCTATATTTGATCTGGTATTAAAGCTTTCCATATAGATAAATATATCGGGAGCGATTTTTTTATGGATGTTTACATCATAATTATAAAAAGGATTCCTGATATACCGCTCTTCAAATTCAAGCCGTGCACGATTGGCAGGAGGTATCAAAAAATTTCCCAGGAAAAATGATAAAATTGCAAGAACCAATGCGGAAAGTAAATAAGGGCGCATAAGCCGGTTAAAGCTTACACCGCTGCTCATAATTGCAATAATTTCGGAATTACCGGTCATTTTTGAAGTGAAAAATATTACAGTGATAAAAATGAACAGGGAACTGAATAAATTGGCAAAATACGGTATAAAGTTCAGGTAGAAATCAAAGATAATCGCTTTTAGCGGAGGTTTACGCTCGATTAGATCATCCATTTTTTCGGCAAGGTCGAATATAACGGAAATAAGAATTATCAACAATAAAGCGAAGAAAAATGTACCGAGAAATTTTTTAATAATATAAAAATCTAGAATTTTCAAAGTCGTTCAGATAATTTACTAATAATGTTATTTTTCCATGTTGTAAAATTGCCGGAAATAATTTGCCGGCGTGCTTCCTGAACAAGCCAGATGTAAAAACCCAGATTATGAATGCTTGCTATTTGGGCGCCGAGAATTTCCTTCGAGAGCATTAAATGACGTAAATATGCCTTGGAATATTGTGTATCGGCAAATGTTTTTCCATCGGCTTCGAGCGGGCTAAAATCATCTTTCCATTTTTCGTTCCTGATATTTATTATTCCGTTTTTACAAAAAAGCATGCCGTTTCTTCCGTTTCTCGTAGGCATTACACAATCGAACAAATCTGCGCCACGGGCAATGCTTTCGAGGATATTTGCAGGAGTTCCCACGCCCATCAGATACCTCGGCTTGTCAACAGGTAAAATATCGCATACAATTTCAAGCATCTCATACATAATTTCTTCAGGTTCCCCAACCGATAAACCGCCTATAGCATATCCTTCGCAATTAAGCTCCGCAACTCTTTTAGCGGATTCAGCCCTTAAATCTTTGTAAATGCTGCCTTGTACTATAGGAAACAGGCATTGTTCATAGCCATATTTTGAAGACGTGCCGTTGAATTGTTTTATCCCTCTTTCGAGCCACCTGTGCGTCAGTTGCATTGATTTACATGCATATTTATTATCGCATGGGTATGGTGTGCATTCGTCTAAAGCCATGATTATATCTGAACCTATAATACGCTGTATATCCACCACATTTTCGGGCGTAAAAATATGTTTTGAGCCGTCAATATGCGACTGAAATTCCACTCCCCTGTCGGTTACTTTTCTTAAACGCGCCAAACTAAATACCTGATACCCGCCGCTATCGGTAAGTATCGGTTTATTCCAATGCATAAACTTATGCAGGCCGCCGGCATT
>JACQWN010000576.1 GCA_016209245.1 Bacteroidia bacterium | reverse complement strand
CTCTACTCTACTGGCAATATTCCTTTTTTTGTTTGAGGCTTGTCCGCGTTGGGATGAACTGAATTATTTGTATAGAAGAATTTTTTGTTCCTGTCCGGCAATTTTATAAGCTCGGAACATTCCTGTTGTATTAAAAGTTATTGATATATTACCGTTTTTATCAACGGCTATTATTCCGCCATATCCGCCGGCATTTTTAATCTTTTTATTAATGACCGAATCTGCCGCCTCAGCAAGATTTAAATGTGCATATTCCATCATTGCAGAAATATCGTAAGCGGCAATATAACGAATAAAATATTCTCCATAGCCGGTGCATGAAACGGCACATGTATTGTTATTGGCATAAGTTCCGGCGCCTATTATCGGGGAATCGCCAATCCGGCCATATTTTTTATTCGTCATTCCGCCGGTCGAAGTTCCTGCTGCCAGATTGCCTGCTTTATCAAATGCTACACACCCCACTGTTCCCCCTCCTTCTTTCTCTTTTTGTAAAATTTTCTGCAATGCATCCCACGATTTTTTTGTATAAAAATAGCTTGAATCAACGATTTCGAGACCCTGGGCTTTGGCAAATTCCGAAGCGCCCTCGCCTGTCAGCAGTACATGTGGTGAAGCATCCATTACCTTACGGGCAGCTTTGATAGGATTCTTAATATTGCCAACAGCGGCAACCGCACCCGCTTTAAGAGTCCGACCATCCATAATCGAAGCATCAAGCTCATTTCTTCCGTCATGTGTAAAAACAGCTCCTTTCCCCGCATTGAACACAGGTGAATCTTCCATAAAAATTATCACCTGCTCAACAGCATCCATTGCTGCGACTCCGCTATCTAAAATCTGTATGCCAATATTTAACGCTTGTCCCAATAAATCATAGTATTGCTTTTCATTCTCTGCCGTTATATCCGATTGAGCAAAATTTCCGGCCCCGCCATGCAGCACTATAACATACTCCGGTCTTTTATTGCCGTTATTAAAAATGTTTTGAGCAAGGCACGACTGATTACAGATAAATATTGTTAGTAAAACAAATGAAAAAAGGGCATTGTTAATTTGGTATAGATTTTTAGATTGCTTCGGGCGAAAAGCCCTCGCAATGACGTTTGAATTGAGCGTCATTGCGAGTGTAGCGAAGCAATCTCTATATTTATTTAACAAAGCCAAAACTATTAAATGTGTTAATTTATCCCTTCAAATATTTTTTCATCGTTTCCAATAATATCTCCGGCTTAATCGGCTTGGTGATATAATCATTAAAGCCCAATTGAAGACATTTTTCTCTTTCATCAATCATTGCATAAGCGGTTTATACAATAATCGGGATATTTTTATTAAATTTTCTAATATGCGAAATGACTTCATATCCGCTTAACTTAGGCATTTTAATATCGAGAAGCAAAAGGTCAATTTTGGAATTTTTCCTGCATATTTCAATTGCCTCATAACCATCGTGCGCCCATATAAGCTCTGTGCTTGTATTCTTCAGCACATTTTGAAAAAATAAAAAATTGACGTACTCATCTTCGGCAATAAGCACTGTTTTACCACTGAAATCACATTCTCTGCTATATGTTGAATCTTTAAGCCAATGTATATCATGCCCTTTGCCCTTTATATAGGGAATTGTAAAATAAAATACCGTACCTTTGCCTAATTCCGATTCCACCCCCATTTTGCCATTAAGCAATTCTGCAAGACTTTTTGAAATTGTCAGGCCAAGACCGGCGCCACCATACTTCCTTATTGCCGATTCTTCGTCAACCTGCCTGAACCTGTCAAATATTATTTGAAGCTTATCGGCGGGAATACCTATTCCGGTATCTTTTACATAGAACAGTAAAGTTTCAGGATTCGAAAAAGTAAATCCGAACTCGATACTTCCTTTTTTTGTGAATTTTATAGCATTTTCAAGCAAATTTGTTAAAATTTGCTGCAGCCGGAACGGGTCAGTAATTATTGTAAAATTCTCATTTATAATTTCCTGCTTAACTATAAGATTAATATGCTCTTTATTTACTTGTGCTTTCTTCTCTACAAATTGTTTATAAAGATTTTGCATCAATTCATTCAGAGGAGTTTCAGAATTTTTTATTATGACCTGGCCGGCTTCTATTTTAGAAATATCAATTATATCCTCGATAAGACGCAATAATACATTACAGCTGCTGGTGATTAAATCAATATATTCATTCTTTTGATCTTCTGTAAGATCAGGGAAACGCAACAAATCGGCAAAGCCAATGATTCCATTCATCGGATTCCGTATTTCATGCGACATATTTGCAAGAAATGTGGATTTCAATTTATCAGCTTCCTTTAATTTTTCTTCTGTTTCTTTGAGCTTTGAAATATCAACAACTATAGCCATAGTTTCGTAAAGCTCACCTTTTTCATTCATAAGAGGGGAAGCAGAAACTAAAACATGCAAGGGCTTGCCTGTTTTTTTAATTAATTTTAATTCATACACACTGTGTTCCCCAAACTTTCTCTTTGCTGTTTCCTTTTGATAAATTTCCATATCGTTTTTATAAACAATAGACGATATGTTTGAGCCCAGTAACTCTTCCTGGGTATAAGCAAGAATATTACAAAAAGCATGATTAACATAAAATCTTTCTCTGCTTTGCAGGGCGGCTTCAGCTTCTTTATTTTTCGTAATATCCCTGCCCACACCAACAAATGATGAAACACTGCCATCTTCCTCCACAATCGCCTTGAATGACCATGCAAGCCAGCGTTCTCCTTCTTTTGTCATTGCTTTATGTTCAAAACTGCTGCTATAAGGCGGCTCTAATAAATTTTCAAATATTTTATCCGCTTTTTTATTATCTCCATTAATTATACAAGGTATCCTTTTTCCGATTAATTCAGTTTCATCGGTGCCAAATTTTTCGCAGTACGATGGACTTACGAATTTGAATATTCCATTACGGTCAATTTTTACAAGAAGATCCGAGGTGTTTTCAACCATTAAACGGTACTTTTCCTCTTTCTCACGTAATGCCTGTTCAACTTTTTTCAACTGTTCATCCTGTTTGAATTGCTCTTCATACAATTTCAACTTATTTTCAAGTTCTTTGACATATGTCAGAAGCTCTTCGTACGATTGTTTATTATTATTCATATCTATTTTGTTACTGTTTAGATCATTATTTTATATTGATTATCCCATCGAAGTACGAATTTTTACGAACATTTCGACAAGCTCAATGCAACGCCTACGAATTACGAATTTATGCATTGATTAACATTATATTTATGGTTGTTTTTGCGAAGCATTATTGCATATGCTTTTTGATATGTTTTTTCTGAATGTCCAGGACCTAATTCGTCAAACACTTCATAAGCATAACCAATTAACTGATAACTCAATTCAGGATAAACCAAATCATCTCTTCTAAGTAAAGGTTTCATATATTGTATTGCTAATGTTCGTAGTTCGTAAATTCGTATTTTGTTCGTACTTCGATGGAATAATTATTTTTTCACCTAAATAGTTACTCTATTTTATTATTTTCTATGGTTCAAGAAATATAAACAATGGCAAAGCATTTCCTTTATGAATCAAGGATACCTGCATTTTTTTTTCAAGAAATTCCTTCATTTCAAAAATATCAATTGCCTGATTATTATCTTTGTCATTTTCCTTTTTAAAACTATCGGCAATAAGAGTGCAAATTTCTTTACCGGATGTTTCCGATAAGAGCAAAGCCGAATATTCCTCTTTATCACCCAGCTTTTCTATAATTTCGTCACTAATATATTCCACAGTCGGTGAAATTAATGATTTTATCTTGGAAAATTGATGTCCTGCATTAATGATAATAATAATGTACGATTTAACAACTTTAAGATTATTTAATAAAAATTCAAAGCTTAATGCCTGGTCCATTTCACTTTTTATGCCCATTTCCTGCGGAAGTAAAAATATTCCATCATTTGTACCGGCCAAATGAGCTGAAATATACAGGAAAAAAATATCATTTTCTTTTGGTTTTTCCATCGTTTTCACGATTGTTTCTTCAATTGAGCTTTTGGTAGTCAATTCTTTGCAATCTAACTGATTAATAATTAATGATTTAAACAATATTTGCTGTTGAGTTTTTAATTGGCTGATATATTTATTAACATCATCTGGTATATATCCTGAATTTAGTTTCTTATCGGTATAAGAAGGAATATTGATTGTTGTAATATATAAATCAGGATTATTTGATAAATTTGAAAAATCATGACAAAAAATATTAATAATATTTGAAAGATAGTATATAGCTCCGTAAGCGCTCTCGCCAAATACCTGGATTTCATTTTCACCATCATGAAGATAAATGTTATATTCAAGTTCAGGTGTTTTTTCATTGTAATTCAGGATATTAGGTTTTGGTATGTATTTCTGAATACCGTCAAACTCAATGTATTCCACCTTATTAATAAAAAGCCTGTATCTGGTAATTGTTTTATCATTAATTAATAATTTCAATGTGAAATCCCTTTCCAGAACATCGAATTTTTCTCTTGGAGGAGATAACCATGTTAGGGCTTGATTATTTTCAATCATTTTGATTTGACTTGGAATAATTTTTTCTGCAGGAATAATATTAAGATTTGAAATATCATAAATATTTACGATTTTATCAGTGCTTCCATTAGCTATATTTTTTCCTGAAGGGTCAAATGCTACAGCTTTTACAGGTAAAGAATGTCCGGAAATTGTGTATAGAATTTTCCTTGTACCAATGTCCCAGATTTTCATAGATTTATCATTGCTGGCACTGGCCAAAAGTTTTCCATCGGGGCTAAAATCAACTGAGGCAACACCTTCGGAATGACCTTTTAATATAGCTATTAAATTAAGATTGGATGAATCCCATATTTTTATTGTATTATCAATACTGCCTGTAGCGATATATCTGCCGTCGGGAGAATAGTCAATAGCTTCAATCGGGTATTTATGTGCTTCCACTGAATCAATAACTTCGCCTGTAATAAAATCCCATACTTTTAGCATCAAATCATAACCGCCACTGGCTAAATACCTGCCGTCGGGACTAAATTTAACTGAGCGGATACATTGGTTATGTCCAATAAATTTTTTAAACAATAAATCGGATTGAATATACCATATTATAATTTCAGCATCCCAACCCGCACTTGCTATAAATTCTCCGCTGGGATGGAAATCAACAGAACGTAATGCTTTTTCATGACCGGTAAACTTGCGAACTATTTTATTGCTGTTAATATCCCATAGTTTTACGCTTGAATCCCAACTGCCGGATGCGAGATATTTTCCATTTGGGCTAAATGAAATGGAAATTTCGCCTTCCTGCATATCATTAAGCGTTTGGAGTAATTTACCCGTTTCAGCATCCCAAATCTTAATGGTTTTGTCAGTACAAACACTGGCGACAGACTTTCCATCAGGGCTATATTCTACTGATAATACAGGTTTTTCATGTAACAACTGAAGGCATTGCTTCGGTTGTGAAAAAACAAAAATAAATAAGCTCTGATAAAGAATTATCAGCAGGAAAAAGATAGATTTCATTTTTAATGACCGATAAAAAAGACAGCAAAATTATAATAAAATAATAATATATACTGAAAGAAAATGAATTTGCAAAAAAATATCAACTAATTTCGCGAAGCAAATATCCATAAATATCTGATATTAATAGATATTAATAGATATTTGTTGATATTTACTTTATAATTATTTTTGCAAACCTGATTTCTTCGGGTATATATTTAAAAAAAAATTTTTTATTAAAAAGATATTTTTTCAGAAAAAATTTGCATT
>JACQWN010000575.1 GCA_016209245.1 Bacteroidia bacterium | reverse complement strand
ATTATACCCAGGAAGAAATAAAAGCTGCATTTATTTTTTCATTTGCAAAATATGTGACCTGGAAAAATGAAGCCGATATTAAACAATTTAAAATCGGTGTATTTGGCACTGAAAATGATTACAATATTGTACTCAAGGTATGTTCCGGAAGACCATTAAAAAATTCATCTGCTGTCATATCTCATATTACTGATATTGAAAATATACCTCAACTGCATGTTTTATTTGTCAGCAATTCCAATTGCTCTAAGCTGGCACAAATAAAAAAAGCGATTAAGAAAAACACTCTTATTGTCAGCGATAATTGTAAAGACCAGGATAATATTATGATAAATTTTCTGGATGGTGATCCTGATAAAAAATTCGAGCTTAATATAAAAAACATACTTTTTGCCGATATGGAAATATCGAGAAAAATTGTGACACTTGGAGGCGGACAGGAAGCAAACTGGCAGGATTTATATATTAAAACTGATAAAGAATTGGATGATACGAAAATTATACTTCAAAACCAGAAAGCGGAGATATTTGAGCAGCAGAAAATACTTGATGAAAAAGCGGAATTAATCAAAACCCAGGAAAAAGAAATAAAAAAACAGAATTTTGAAATAGACAGAAAGAAACAAGAAATCCGGCAACAAACAAAAATTTTTAAGACACAAAAGCTTAAAATAGATGAACAAAACCATGTTCTTAACATTCAACTGGAAAAAATACAAGCGCAGCGTTTGGTTTTATATTCAGGTGCTTTTGTAGTAATAATGCTTATTGGCTTTGTATTTGTCGTTTATCGGAACTATAAAATTAAGAAGAAGGCAAATAAGGAACTTGAATTGAAAAACAAGGAAATTAACCGCCAGAAAACTGAAATCGAGGCGCAGGCCAAAGAACTGGAAATCAAAAATATTCAACTGGAAAAACTTTCGATTGTCGCCGCGAAAACCGACAACGCCGTGATAATTGCCCGTGCCGACGGGGAGCTTGACTGGGTAAATGAAGGATTCAAGCGGATTTTTGGATACTCTCTTGATGAATTTAAAACGGTTTTTAGCTCCAATATTTATTCTGCAAGTGCAAATCCCGATATTAAAACTGTAATTCAGGATTGTATTGAAAAAAAGAAATCGGGAGTTTATATTGCAAAAAACAAAACAAAATCAGGGAGTGAAATATGGGTGCAAACAACTCTTACTCCTATTCTGAATGAATTCGGCGATTTGATGCAGATTATAGCTATTGATACCGATATTACACAATTGAAACTTCAGGAGGAAAGAATTTTACAACAGAAAAAAATTATCGAAGAGGAAAAAAATAAATCAGAAAAGCTGCTATTGAATATTTTACCTGAAGTTGTTGCAAATGATTTAAAAAAGACAGGAAAAACGCTTCCCGAGGTATTTGAAAATGTTACGGTTTACTTTTCGGATGTGGTCGGTTTTACTAAAAAATCCGCTAATCTTAATCCTCAATTGCTTATTAATGAGCTTAATGAAATATTCACGGTATTTGATAATATTATTGAAAAAAATGATTGTGAAAGAATAAAGACTATTGGTGATGCTTACCTTGCCGTATGCGGCTTGCCAAAAGAAAATCCAAGTCATGCTGAAAATATAATTAATGCTGCGATTGAAATAATTCGCTACCTGTATTCGCGTAACAAAAATACCGATATTAAATGGGAAATAAGAGTGGGAATACATACCGGCAAGGTGGTCGGCGGGGTTGTCGGTATTAAAAAATATATTTATGATGTATTTGGCGATACAATCAATACCGCTTCCAGAATGGAATCGGCTTCAGAACCAATGAAAATAAACGTTTCGGAAGTAACATTTCAGCTTTTAAATAATAAATTCCGCTTTGTTGAACGCGATTTGCTGGAAATAAAGGGGAAAGGTACAATGAAAATGTATTTTATTGATGATAAATATTTTAATTAATTTCTGATGAAGAAACAATTAAAAAATAAAAAGAAAAAAAATTTTATTAGAACCCCTGAATATCCAGGTGGAAATATCGCTTTCAAAAAATTTATCCGCAATAATTTAAAATACCCGCCCGAAGCAATAGAAAAAGGAATTGAAGGAATTGTCCATCTTAATCTATGGCTCGATGATAATGGCGATGTTATAGATGTTAAAATTGCCAAAGGTATAGGTTATGGTTGTGACGAAGAAGCCATCCGGCTTGCAAAACTTATTAAATACGGTGGTGTTAAAAACAGAGGCATTCGTGTAAAATTTTTAAAAAAGCTCCGTATTGTATTTCGACTAAGTGAAAACCACAAAATAATATATGAATATAAAGAATCTGCAAAAAAACAACAGGATAAAAAATCAACAGGAATTATTAGTTATACAATAAAATGGTGAATATTGTCACTGTTCGGGTTGATGTTTATCTTTATCTGTAAAAAAAATGGTTCTATAACGTCTCCTGTGGGTATTTATTATTTATAACCCCAACCCCTTAAAAAGGGGCAATAACAGGGCAGTGTGTTTTTGTTACAGCTCCTTTTTAAGGGGTTGGGGTTAAGAATGTTATTTCAAAAAAAACTATTTATCATTTATCCATACTATTTGTTATAGAATCAAATTTATTTTTTAATTTTGTCCACTAAACTTTATTAAATAAATTTATGTCAAATTTGAAAAAAACGATTTTTGGAATAGTATTTTTCCAACTGTCAATATTCGGATTTTCGCAGCAGGCAAATTTTTCTGCAGATACAGTATGCTTTGGCGAACATACAACTTTCACAGGTCAATCGAGTTTACCCGAAACGCAAATTAGCGGATGGTACTGGGATTTTGATAACGACAGCAACTTTGATGATGCCTTTGGCAAGTATATCACGTATGTTTTCGATACTGCAATGACTTTACAAGTTGGAGTTAAGGTTATTGATACTGCCGGTACCGAATATATGGAGTATAATGAAGTAATAGTTTACCCGGTACCGGTAGTTAATTTCTTGGTTGATAATCTCTGTGAAGACAAGGAAGCCGTCTTTACGGATTTTTCAACCATATCAAGCGGTATTATTCTTCAATACTGGTGGGATTCTGTTTTTTCAGACCGCGGATGCAGCGCTTTTACCACAAAAACTACAGAAGTATTTCCACAACCCGTAGCCGGATTTACATTCACTTCTGCATGTATTGGTAGCAATGTCCAAATTACCAATTCTACAACAATTGATAGCGGAAATATATCAATTTACTCCTGGAATTTTGGCGACGGAGAAGAAGCAATCACATCACAACCTGTTCATGCTTTTTCAGATACCGGTTATTTTACAATTCAGCTTATCGTCATTTCAGACCATTATTGCCGCGATACCGTCAATTCAATTATTTATGTTTACCCTGAACCTAATAGCTTTATTACAACCGATGATGACGCTTTTATCTATGCAAACGAGAGCGTAACACTGACACTAAACGGCGATTTTACAACTTGCTCATGGTCAACCGGCTCAACAAGCCAATCTGTTCAGGTTTCACAAGCAGGAAATTATTCATGTGAAATTACCGATTCCCATGGTTGTAAAGATACCGCATCAATTCATATTTATAAATTGAATATCCAGAATATTAAGGCGATAAGCGACGTATTGACACCTAATGGAGACGGTATCAACGATTATTTGGAATTTCAAAACATCGAGGCATATGATAATGTTCAAATCTGGATATATAATGTCTGGGGCGTCGAAGTTTATAACAGTGCAAACTACCAGAATAAATGGGACGCAATCTATGAAGGCGAATATCTCGACCCCGGCGCTTATTATTTTATTATTAAGGTACAGGATACAGAAATTAAAGGAAATATTAATTTGTTGAGATAGAGGAATGGCTAATTTGGTAAATTATTATGGATGAAGAAACACAAAAAACCTTAATACTATTACTTTCAGGGAAATCTACATTATCAAAAAGATATGCAGGTAAACATGTTTTAGTTATTAAAAGCAAAATTTTTCCATTGAAAGATGGGGAAGATGCAATTAAGGATTTCGAAAAACTTAAAAAACAATATAATGCATCACCT
>JACQWN010000607.1 GCA_016209245.1 Bacteroidia bacterium | reverse complement strand
AGTAAAAGAATAGGCGGCTATTATAATGGCGGTTTTGGTTTTAAAGGATTTATTGCAGAAATGATTATTTATGATACATCACTAGGGCTTCAGGATTTCAATACAGTTGAACAATACCTCCACTACAAATACGCTCCGCCCATCTCCCTCGGCCCCGACATCCACATCCCTTACGGATTCTGCGATACCCTTACCCACGCCGGCGAACGCTTTACTTCTTATCTCTGGAGTACTGCAGAAACAACAGATACTATTATGATATCCAAATCCGGCGTCTTCTCCGTCACCGTTACCGACATCTTCGGCTTCACATCTACTGATGAAATAAATGTATATTATAATGATATCAATCAGCCGATTGACACTGCAATTTGTCTGTATGATACTTTATATTGGAATACCGGACTCACCGGTGATTACATGTTCTTCTGGACCGGCGATACCGTACCTGCGGATGCTGTGTTACCGATTTATGAAACAGGGCAGTACTTTGGCATTATCAGGGATAACGAGGACTGTGAGTATCATACCGATACAATTACCGTCTTTGTTGACCCGTTCGAGGATATTATGAGTTTGGGAAATGATGATACTGTTTTATGTGCGGGAAATACTTTATTTCTTGAAGATGGTTATGAAAGTGGTAATTCATATCTTTGGTCCGACGGCTCAACCGGAGAGGCATATCTTGTTAATGTTGCAGGCGAAGTATCGGTTACCGTGACTAATATAAATAATTGTACAGGATTCGATACGATTAATATTTCGGAGATTTCGGGTACGGCGCCTGTTCCCGGTTTTTCTTATTCCGGAATATGCTTCGGGGAATATACGCAATTCACAGATTCATCATACGCAAACGATAGCAGCAATATTGTTTGGTGGGAGTGGGCTTTCGGTGATGGAAATTTAGAAACAATACAAAACCCAGGTAATCAATACCAGGCGGCAGGAGAATATCCTGTCACGCTGATTGTTAAGACCGATTCGGAATGTTCCAATACGCTCAAGAAGTTTATTGAAATTCATCCTTTGCCAGTGGCTGATTTTAGTCCTGTAAAAGGGTGCAGTAACACTGCTCTTTCATTTACGGATTTAAGTCATGTTTTAGGTGAACAAATCAGTTCATGGTATTGGGATTTCGACGATGGCGATACTGATAGCATATCTGAACCTTTGCATCAATATAGTGAACAGGGAGTTTATCATATCTATTTGCAGGCAATTTCCGAGTATGGTTGTATGAGCGATACAGTAAAAGATATGGAAATTCGTCCCGGTGCTGAAGTAGATTTCTCGTATGGCAGCGCCTGTAAGGGACAAACCGTTTCTTTCTACGATTTAAGCGAACCTTTCATAAACCAAACAGTTACGTGGTACTGGACTTTTGGCAATGGAAACTCATCACACGACCAAAATCCATTATACACTTATAATTCAACAGGTGATTTTAATGTTACATTATTTGTAACCCAACCGGCTAACGGATGTATAAGCTTATTATCAAAGACTGTCCATGTTGCAAATCTTCCTGTAGCGGCATTTAATACCGATGAAGCTTGCCTGAATAAACCTTATCAATTTACCGATATGAGCTATTGCGCTGATACGGCAATTACTTTATGGCGATGGTCGCTCGGAGACAGTATCATTTCAAATCAAGCAAATCCTGCTATAATATTCAATGACACAGGTGATTATTCTGTTCAACTAACGGCGGTTTCTAGCTATGGATGTTCTAATAGCATTACTCAAAATATTCATGTTAATCCACTTCCTGATGCTGCATTTACGTTTACTCCGAATTTTGGAAATCCGCCTCTGATGGTTTATTTTACAAATCTTTCGTCGGGCGCTTCACAATTTTTATGGAATTTTGGCGATGAACAGGCCGGCGAGGCGGAAAATCCAATACATTTGTTTCAGGATATAGGGCAGTATAATATTTGCATGACGGCTATATCCGGTAAGGGATGCAGGGATTCGAGCTATGGTTCTGTTAAAGTTCTTAATGTAATTGCCGACCTGGTTATTTATGAAGTAAGAACCACGACTGACAACGATTATATGACGGTATGGGTTGATTTTATTAATTCCAGCACTTTTGCAATTGATTCGGTGCAACTTGAGCTTCAGGTAGAGGGAAATGCTTCAATCCGTGAAACATGGTACGGAAGATTACAACCAGGTAGTGCAGCCACATACAAATTCATTGCAACTTACCGGATTACACCCAACAATCAACCGGCATATATATGTGTTGAAGGTCAAATACTTGGCGGTTATACCGATTCTAATCCGGTAGACAACCGCAAATGTGTGATTTTTGAGAATACCTTTGTTGTTTTTGAACCATATCCCAATCCTGCTAACGACAAGATATATATTGAATTTATTATTCCGACAAAGGAAAATGTCGAAGTACAGATTTTCAATTCGGCAGGGCAAAATGTTGGGATATATACTATTGAGAATCCTGATATAGGGCTGAACAGGTACATTCTTGAGACGCAAACATTACGGAACGGGGTGTATAATTATACCTTATATTATAATGAGCTTAAGGAGACGAGGAGGTTTTTTAAGGAGTGAGATCCGTCAATTTTTTAAATGCCCACCAGATACTTTGGGAATTTGCGATTATTCTTTGTTCCTCGGGTTTATAAAACCAGATATCGTACGCTATCATTTGTTTCAATAAAGAATTGATTTTTTTGATATTTTCTTTTTTGCTCCTGACATAACTCCCTTTGCCGGCAATTTCATTAATAACCTTTTCAAATTCGGTATTAGTTTTCTCTTCTATCAACTTGTTCTGTAATTCACGAATCTTTGAACATTCGTCGTTGACAAAATACAGACATGCGTCCCTGACGCTCATTCCATTTTTTCTCTTTTCAATTAACTGTTGTATTTCCCATGGACAACCGCCTAAATATTGCCATACCATATTGATTTCATCAGTAGTGAAATGTTCGGAAACTAACCATTGTGTAACGGTGGTTTCATAAAAATGGTCTACCAAATAAAACTCCGAAGTCTTTTTCAGTTTAGCGCTGTTATATATCTCATCAATGAAATAACTGTCGGATGTACATAAAATTATATGTGAAGTATGAGTTACCTTTGTAAGGCTTATAAAAAGATTAAATAACTCATCAATCAGATAACGTTCCCCATTAATATAAATATTTTTAAGTAATTGAATTTCATCTAAAATAATAATCGGTTCTTTTCCTCTCTTCCGCGCAGCTCTTAATTTGTCGCCCATTATTTTAAAAGGATTTTGTTTCAGCAATTTTTCATCGTCAATGTTTATTCCGAAAAAACCGATATTAAAAGTAACGCCGTCAGCTATATCCTTTACTTTATTGTACAAAGTTTTTGGAAAAAATCTGTCAATAAAGCTGTCAAAGTTGTATATTAATAATTCTCTTAAATTCAGATAATTAACAACATATTTTTTTTTGTCTAACTCATCTACGACTTTATATAACAAAGTGCTTTTGCCGCTGCTTTTTGGCCCAAACAGGAACAGTAACGAATTAGGCTCTGTATCAAAATGTAATTTCAGAAATCTTATTTCTTCTTCACGGTTTACAAATCTCATAATAATTGCTATCGTAATAAAGTTAATGAAAACATACCATCAGAAAAATTAAAAACAGGCTTTGGTTTTGAATATTTTAAAGTTTCGTTTATAATTTTCAGAGTCCCTCCTCCCCAATTTTCAAACATACCGAGCATATAAAAAATTTTTGCTATTAATTTATTTCCTGGTCTTGATGAATGAAACTTATGAAGTTTTTCTATAGTGATAACAGGTTTAAATAAATGACCTGGATTTGTAAGTTTTATGCTTGAAGGTCTGATTTCAATAGTGCTTTTTATGTCTTGTCTGTAATCGCGATGAACGAGCATATTGACGATTGCCTCTCTGATAACACTTTGAGGAAATTCTGCTTTTTCCTTTCTTTGTATGCTTTTTTTTCTTGTTTCATTTTTCAGGGCGTTCGTTACAAAAGCATACGCATATGAAAAATTTGTAATCAAGTTATCGTTGTATTCTTTATCAATTAAAATATGGTCATACGACATATCATCAGAAAAAAAACCGCATTTTATTTCGTAATTATTAGAAAAGAATTTTGACGGGTTTTTCCCAAATAATAAAAGCGCTGCTCTGGTAATTTTATTATCCTTTACTAGTTCAAGATTTTGTAAAATAATTTCAGGGGGCAATAATGTGTTAATATTAGTATTTCTGACAGAATTAGTAATGTCAACAAATTTGTAAAGTTCATGCGTGTCAATATCATCCAGAGTAGCATTTTTTTGTGCATAGTAATCAAAGCCATATCCATTAAGTTTGTTAACCAACATAGTATAATATGTATCTCTGTCAAGCTTTTGGTTAGTTGATGCAACCCTGATAAAAGGTTTTCCGTAAGCAAGATGAGGTTTTAAAGGACTTTCTTCAATGCTGATTAAAATACAATTCTTGCCTTTTAACGACACAGTTGAAATTGTAGGATATATTTTGGGGTCAGTATTTAACTTAATTTCATTGGCTAAATTTTTTAATGTAGCATCAGATATTTGCATACCAGATATATGGGCATCATCGTTTATACCAATAAAAATATATCCACCATTGTGATTAGCAAAGGCACATACAGTCTCAATAATTTCACGAACAACAGATGTTGTCTTTTTAAATTCGACAACATCAGATTCACCCTTTTCAATTAAGGACAAAAAATCAATTTCTTCTAAATACATTTATTCCTATGATTTATGAGGATTATTTTTTGTATCATACCTGTTTGCAAAGATAATTTTATTTTTTGGTTTTTATTGCATAGAAATAGATACTCCAGCAATTCAGAATGAATTTTTATTAAACGATAAAAATTTGAGCTTGTTTAACTATACCTTATATTATAATGGTATCCATGGAACGAAGAAGTTTTTTAAGGAATAACGGGTTTCATTTGTGAGTACAAAATTAACATTTTTTCAAATTAATTTATTGGATGTTGTCTTGTTTTGGCAGGTTTGGTTTATCCCCGATTTTTTGATTTCAGAAATTCCCTTACTATTACTCCTATAAATATTAAAATAATTAATGCGGAGCTTGCCAGTGAAATTTTTTCTCCGAGATAATATTTTGCGGGTTTAAACCGGAACTCGATTTTATGCTCTCCGCTTGGAATTCGCATAGCCCTAAGAATATAATTCACACGGAAATATGTGTGTTCCTTGCCGTCAATAAAAGCATCCCATCCTTTATTATAAAATATCTCTGAAAAAACCGCCAGTTGTTCAGCTTGAGTTTTAGATTGGTAAACAAGCTCATTTGGCGAATACGAAGTTAATCCAATAGTGGCAGTAGTATCGCGGACAGGGGAAAATCCATCTAATTCGGCGGAATATCGTTTATCGGTGATAGCTTCAGACATGGGCGAAAAATTATACATTGCATCAATTTCTTCATCGGCATTATTAACTAATTTGAAAGAACTTACAAACCACGAATTGCCTAATGCATAAGGATTAATTATAGGAGGCGCCTCGCGATTGATAATTATATATCTTGTGTTTAACATATTTAATATATTAAGAGAATTAAGAGCTTTATCAATTGCTGTAAAAGTCGGTTTTTCTTTTAATGTATCAATCAGCTTTGTCATTTCCCTGCTTATATGATAATCAATTAATTCCTGATACCGCTTCATTTTTGCACCATGATAGCCGCCGATAGATTTATGAAAGTATGCCGTGCTGGCATCATTAAAAGTATTAACCGTAAGATTAAGCACTCTGAAATCAGGAGTAGGATCTTTTAAAATATACTCATCGGTTTTTGATGCGGTAAACGGATTTTCAACCTTTTTCCTTCTTTCAAAATTATCGCTGTTAAGATAACGCTTGTCCACAGGCCACATATCAATAAGCAATAAGGAAATCAAAGCTATATAAAATACAGTATTTTTTATTTTTTTAAAATAGAACAATAAAATAAGACATATTGATAATATAGCAAATACCAATGAACGGAGGGTATCGGACCAAAACATGGTTTTTCTGTCGGCGGTAATAGCAGATGCAATTACTTCACCAAGCTGGTTGTCTTCTTTACCGGTAAAGTCAAAGCTCATTCCTGCAAACAGAACAAAAATAACGAAAATAGCGCCGAAGATACCAAGCGACCATATTAGCGCCTTTTTAAATTCCGCTTTGTTAATATTGCCGTCAATGATTTTTTTTACTGCCAGAATGGCAAGCAAAGGCATGGCGAATTCTGCTACAACGAGCATCATTGATACGGAGCGGAATTTATTATAGCCCGGAAAATAATCAAGAAAAATATCTGTGAGGAACATAAAATTTTTACCCCATGCCAGAAGAATTGAGAGTATAGTAATGGTCAATAGCCACCATTTAAGCCGGTCTTTTACCAGAAATAATCCTAGAATAAAAAGGTAGAATATGATAGCACCGGCATATACAGGACCTGAAGTAAAAGGTTGATCGCCCCAATACAAAGGCAATTGCTTAATTGCTTCCTTTGCTTTCGGATGGTTATTCGCCTTTAAAATCTGATAAGTTTCAGATTTTTGGCTTAATTCGCCGTGTGAGGAGCCGCCATTATAATTAGGTACTAACAAGGTCATTGTTTCTAATATGCCGTAGCTCCATGCAGTTGCATAATCCTTATCTAATCCGCTTGTTTTATTGGCAATATCTGATGTGAGCTCGGATTTTCCCCTCATTGATTCTTTGCCGTATTCATTGACAAGCATAAAATTTGTAAGATTTGTGCCGAATGCAATAAGCGAGCTGAGCAATAAAGCGCCGATTGCTTTAAATGCATGGGGCAATTTTTTTTCTCTTATTGCGCTTACGAGTTCAAAAATTCCATAAGTGATGACAATCAAACCTGTATAATATGTAATCTGATAATGATTGGCGAGTAACTGGAATGCAAGAAACAACCCTGTAACTGCACTTCCCAGAATTATTCTGCCACGGAATGTAAGATGAACTCCTCCGATAATCGGAGCCATATAGGAAATAGCCAGATATTTCGTATTATGCCCCACAGCGCCGATAACAAAAAAATATGAAGAGAATGAAAAGGCGATTGCCCCGGCAATGCTTAACCATGGGTCAACCTTAAAAATTAATAACATAATATAAAAGCCGATTAAACTTAAAAATAAATATATTGCGGGTTTATCAAGGAGTCCTAACATTATTTTGTTTACATACCGGAACAAGTTTGATGAATATTGCATAGATATTAAATATGCAGGCATGCCTCCAAACATGCTGTTTGTCCATAGCGCTTCATTACCCGTTTTTTCTCTGTAATCGGTTATTTCTTTCGACATTCCCATATATTGGATCATATCCGACTGTTCAATCATTTTTCCCTCGAGTATCGGATAAAAATAAACAAAGGTAATGCCTAAAAATACTGCAATGGATGCAATATGCGGAAGAATGTTTTTCATTTTCATTTTCATTTTCTTGTTTTTTTGATTATAGAACAGTTTCCGAATTTGGCGGTTATAGATTATTTTCATCGGAAAGCCTTATTTTGATGTCTTCTGTAAATATATTAAAATATGTGCATCCATTGGGGTTATATCATTTGTTTCCGATTCTGAAAGAACTACAAACGACTTTTCACTTTACCGTGCTTTCACCCATGTACCAGATTCAACTACTTTATCTTTATTCTTAAGCACAAAAAAATAAGTGCCTTTTGCCAGACTTGAAACATGTATTTCATCATACATCCCGATATTTTCGCGTAAAAGCGCTAGCTTACCAGAGCCATCAGACATTTCAAAGTTCAGCATACGTCCGGGAATGCCGTTGCGGATATAGAGCATGTCACTGCCTGGATTGGGATAGATGATGACGTCTTTTACCACCAGGTCTGTCTCTTTGCGGCCGGTAAGTATCCCTCCAAGAAGAATACATCCGCCGTCGGAGGTAGCTGCTACATTGTGTAAAGTATAGGCTGCTTCTCCTCCGTAAAACTTTTGCCATTGCAGGTTCAAAGTAGAATCCAGTTTATTTATTATGTACCAGCTTGGCGATATGGGAAGAAAAGGATTCTCCCCTAAAATAATATTAGATGTTCCGCAGTAAAAGATATCGTTCGGATAATAATAATCAAGGCTGATACGTTTCGCAGGATAATCCGTTGTATCCGGTTTGCCAAATTGGTTTGAATATACCGAATTAAAAGACTCATCCACGATGCTGATACCCATATCTTCATTATCGTTACCAAATATTGTTAAATAGGCCGAAAAGATAATTTTATTGTTTAATCCTTCCAAATTTGTGTAGCCAGAATAAAAGTTGTAAACAGTCAGAGGATGTACTGTGATAAAGGTATCAACATTGAAAAATATATCGGTAATAAAAATGCCTGTATATGTATTGTTAATATATCCCGAAGAATCCGGCTTTAAAATGATATCTCTGTCTACTGAAGGTTCTGCCGTATAAATATGCTTTGTCAACAGGGTATCGCCATTCAATGAAAATTTAATCAGAAATACATGCTTGGAAGGAGGATCGATTGAAATATTAAGCATATATCCGGTAATTACAATATTATTATCATAATCCAATATTGAATTCCCAATAATATAATGATAACCATAAGTCAGATAATACTGTTTTTCCCATAATATTTCAAGATTCTCATTGAACTGAAATATCCAGATATCGGAATAATTTGAAGTATCGTTAAAAATTGAGCCTAATCCAAAATAAACAGAGTCGTTTATTGTCAGTATATCACGAATAAAAGCACCGCTATCAGGAGGATGAATATTATTTGTTGAAATTATATTGCCCTGATTGTTCACTTTTATTAAAAAAGGATAATATGGAGTTTGCATTGCGCTGTCCCTATTAGCAGCGATAATAAAATTGCCCGAAGCAGTTTCAATGGCATCAGCAGGATAAAAATAATCCGAGTATTCCGTAATCTGTATTTCAAATGAGAATTGTGCATATCCTTCATGTATGGTTATCAAAAATAATAATAAACCAATAATTCTTTTCATGTTCTTTTTTTAATAGGAGGAATGGGCGTTAAAACACCTAATTCACTGTGTGTAAATACGTTAAATTTCAATTTTTCTGAATTCGTCGTTTCTCTCCCAGTCAAAGCTATATTTTCTATTTCCAAATATGAAGGTAAGTTCATGCCATGTTTCAACAAAGTAAACGGGATCGGGATTGGGGGGCAGATCAAGTAAAGTTACTTGCGTAAAATGCTTTCTATCATTCACTTGATGACCACAATAAAATTTCCCGGAAGGAACCCATGCATGTAAAATCACTTCAACTATTCCGTTATAGTACCACTCCATATTCCACGGGGTTAAACAGGTTGGATTATCAAGAGGATCACTCTCATAACTCCAATGATAAAACAAGTAAGTATCATTACAACTACCCCCTGTTGCAGAATAGACATTTTGATAAGTAATGAAATAACCATCAACATTCTCATAAAAAAACCATTGCGCAGGGGTAAATGGATTGGGTTTCAGTGCATCAACGGTTTTATCGTGTAAAACGGTTGAAGCATCCTGCCCAATGTCTTGCCCTTCATAGCCCATGCATTTTCCTAATCCCCATCCCCAGTACCAAAAGTCATTTGCGTCAAAAGCACTGGCAGATTTATTTGAAGCAATAACAGAAGTTGCTTTGAGCACAGCTTCGGCGCCGTTTATGGCAATTAATTTCATATCAACCACATGAAATTGTTTTGGTGTTTCCTGCACGGCATTAAAATGATCGCGCACCTCTTTTTTCACCATTTGATAGAGCTTTGTCCGGTTGCCGTGATTTACCATATCTCCAGGCTTTAAACACACTATAAATTCTTTCTCCCGTGTGGATAATTTAATATACTCCTGCTCGGGCCATGAATACTTTGCGTTCAGTAAAGCCTCCGTATTCCATACCACGTCAGCAATAAGCATGTCTTCAAAATGAGGATTGCTTTTATCAGTACTTTCCATTTCCTTATCGTACTTCATGATAGCATCCTGTATTTCCTGATCGCTGTATAATTCAGGATTTTTTTTGATTACATCTTTTTCACCTTGCTTATTACAGCTTACGTAAATAATTGAACTAAGCGTTAATAATGCAACAATAATACTTATTTTTTTCATATTGATAAATTTTAATTAATGATTTGATAATTGTTTGTAATAACTTACCCCCTAATATTAGCTAAAAAAATGAAGGATAGAGTTCCAAAAGACAAAGATAATTAATAAATTTTAAAAAAGCAAAAAAAACATCATTAGTTATCCGGGTACAAAGTAAAAATCTTTTTCGGTAGTTTCAATTTTTTTTTCATTTATTTCAATAAGCTTTCCGTTATTACCGAGTATATTTACAGAATAGCCATAATTTTTTAAAAGACAAATCACACTTTCTCTGTTCTTTGTCCCTGTAAGTTCAGATTGAATAACCGGCTTGAATTTTGAGATAAGATTTTTCATATTTCCAAAAACTTCGCTTTCAAAACCCTCGACATCACATTTAATAAAATCAAGCCGTTCAAGTCCTGCAAAAAGTTCATCGGTTTTTTTCATTTCCACATCGAATTTTTTTGCAAATTGTTGAACACCGGTTGTTACGAAAGTTGTCATACCGTGCCGAATTATGCCGTTCACAACAGGGATACCCATCTGAACAGTTTTATTTTCACCGCCAAGTGCAAAAGGAAACATTTGAAGATTATTAAAACCGCTCAATCTTACATTTTTTTCCCAAATCTCAATAAAAAGAGAAATTGGCTCAACAGCAAGCACTTTACCATATTGTCCGGTAAGCTTTGAAAGCATTACAGAATAATACCCGACATTTGCTCCTATGTCAATACATGTAAATCCTGATTTAATAAGCTCTTTCAGAAAAAAAATCTCAGGATATCGCTTTTTAAGAAAACCTTTAAATATAAGGAATATATAAATTTTACTGATTAACCTGATATAACCTTTCAGTCCAAAAATTTTCAACAAGATAATACGGATAAGTTTCATT
>JACQWN010000043.1 GCA_016209245.1 Bacteroidia bacterium | reverse complement strand
AAGCAATAATTTGTATCGGGTGTGTAATCAGGGGTTAGACGCCTCATTTTGATTATATCTGCAGAAGTGCAACACAAGGAATTACAAACCTGAATATGAAATATAACAAGCCCTTCATTTTTTGCGTACTTACAACAAATACATTTGAACAAGCTCAGGACAGGGCAGGAGGAAAACATGGAAATAAGGGTGATGAAGCCGCTATTACTGCTATTAAAATGGTCGCATTAAAGAGAGAGTTTTTAAATAACAAATAAAGCAATCAGAACATAATTATGTTCTGATTGCTTTATTTGTTATTAGCCATTTTCTTGACTTCCAGCAAATCAATTTCAAAAATCAAAGTAGAATAAGGTGGAATAGAAGCTTCTTTGCCAATTTTACCATAAGCCAGGCGGGAAGGAATAATCAGCTGTGCCCTGCCGCCTTCTTTCATAAGTGGAAGCGCCTCAACCCAGCCCTGTATCAAATTTTCGGAAGTAAATTCAAATTCAAACGGCTGACCTGTTTCATAAGTAGAACCAAATGGCTTACCACTACCTGACACCTCTTACTTCTTCATAATGGTTTTCAAGACTTTCAATTTCCTCGAGCTTTATAAAAAAGAGCAACTTATCACCAGGTTTGACAAACGCTGGTATAGGCATTTTTTTTGTTTCAGTATAAAATAATTGTGCCTCTATTCTAAGTTTGATACTATCGCCGGCCTCCATCAGGGCAAAAGCATCCTCAATACAGCCACCGCCATGTGATGGATCTCTCATCTGCATCCGGAATTTTCTACTGACATCCTGGGTACTGAACAATAAAGAATCATTTTTTTCAGCAAAATATTTCATGTTCAAAATTAATAGCTCATTTTTTTTAGGTTTTATACTAGAACCACTTTTTAAAATAAATTTGTATTCAAGCCCTGATTTATCAATTTCAAATTTCTCTTTACCGGTGCATGAAAATAAAAAGAACAATCCAAGCACGATTATTCTGAAACGATTTGTTAATATTATTGGCTTCATAATAATTTAATTTATTTTCAACACTTCAATTTCAAATATTACAGAAGTAAAAGGAGGAATAACCCCTGTGGAAGAACCGGTGTAACCGAAAGCAAGCTTCGATGGCATAACAAAAATCGTCTTTTCCCCTTCGCTCATTTTACTAAGTGCTTCTTCAATGCCTTTGATAACCTGCCATTCCGTACCATAGACGAATTTAAAAGGTTGATTTCTTTTTCTGGTTGAGTCGAAAAACTTTCCGTTAAGAAACCACCCTTCGTAATGAATAGTAATCGTATCACCGTAATTAACCGGTTTCCCATTTCCCTTTTTAATATTAACAGAATACATACCCGTGTTAGTAGGTTGGACATTTACATTTTCATTCTGTATAAATTGCTTCAGATTCACATTCTCAAATTCTTCAAAATCTTTTATCCATGAAAGAAATGCTTGTTTTTCCTTTTGAAATTCATCCTGCGATTGAATTTCCAACACATTTATAATTACTTTGACTTTACCGGTATCAGCTATGAACGAAGGAATATCAACATACAGGGTTCTTTTAAAAAAATTATATGCATCTATGATAAAAGCAGCGCTATCACCCTCCTGCAGTATGGCGAAACATTCTTCAATCGCTCCATCGAATTCAGGCTCAAAAACTTGAATTTTTCTTCTTCCTTTGAAAAATATTGAATCTTCCATTGTCATGTAAATCAAATCGGCAGTATAATAATCTCCGGGTTCAAACTCCCTTTCTTCCGCATTATCAATTTTAAGTAACCGGAAATGAATCCCGCTATCAATTTTAATATAGCCCGGGTAATCTGATTTATTTTTACAATATTGAAAAAGAAAAATTGAGCTTATTAATATAAAAGTTTTTATAAATAAATATTTCAGATTTAAAATCTGGTTGTGATATTTCATATTATTTAAAGATTATTATGTCTTTTTAATATTTCATCTGCTAATTTATCCAACAATTTAAAGTCATATATCTGTCTTTGTTAAATTGGTATTGTTAAGTAAGTATAGAGATTGCTTCACTTCGTTCGCAATGACGCTCAAATCAAACGTCATTGCGAGGGCTTTTCGCCCGTAGCAATCTAAAAATCTATACCAAATTAACAATGCCTAAAAAAGTAATATACCTTGTTACCGCTATGTGCCTTCTTTTCTATTATGTCAAAGTTGAAGTGTCAGTTTTAAGTGTCCGCCAAGTCCTTGCTGAATAATTCTCATTAATGTTGAAAGTCTTATGTCTGATGAATTATTTTCTATTCGTGATATATATGATTTGTTTGTTCCGCATTTTTCTGCAAGAGCTTCCTGTGTCATACCAAGTTTAATTCTTGCCTCTTCAAGTAAAACTCCCAGCCGAAATGCTTCAAACTCTTGTTCCCATTCTTCACGTTTAGGTACTCCTCGTTTACCGTATTTGTTGTCGAGAATCTCGTCCAATGTGGTTATGTTTTTATTTGTTGTCTTTTTCATTGTTGTATTCCTCCATTATTCTAAGTGCTTTTTTAATTTCTTTTTTGGGTGTTTTTTGAGTTTTCTTTTTAAACGCATTACCCAATACAACTATATTTCCTTTGTCGTAAAAAAGTCATGTTGCAAAATTAACTATTCAGACAACAATTTCCAAATAAAAAATCAATTTTTTTGTCAAACCGTGTTTTTCAAACATTAGCGCTAACGTTAAGGATTGTATGTTCAGTTTCGTCACAAACCATTCAACAAAGGTAGTAAGATATTTTTAAAAAAACAATCAAACGTGCTATGACGAAACTGAATATACAATTAAGTTGGACTTAACGAAGTATACTATTTCCTAAACCCAACAAGGGCTTTGCGACATGATTTTTTTATTTCTTTTAAATTAATCCGATTGACTGATACAAAAAACCAAAATAAAATAGTATTTTTGACCTAAATATTTTTATTATATGATTACAACTTTTGGCTTTAACAAGCTAATCTCCAAAGACCCGAAAATAAAATATGGATTTACAAAGGAGTTGCTGAAAACCGGTGCAAACATGCCCGAATCGCTCTATGACCATTTTGAGCATTTTACAGAAATGCTGAAAAGCGACAATAACATAATTAAATGGACAGCCATTGATATTATCGGCTATCTTTCGGCTGTGGACAAAGACAACAAAACAGACAAAAAAATCAACGATCTTATCAGATTACTGCACGGCGGAAAATTAATCACTTGCAACCATGCTATTTTCGCTCTTGGACTTATCGCACATAATAAACATAAGCACCGGAAAAAAATATTTAAGGAACTACTTGCTATATCAAAGGATGAATTTGAAACAGACGAGTGCAAAAACATTGCAACAGGAAAAGTACTGGACACGATTAAATCTTTTCTCATTGACATTAAAAATGATAAGGCAGTAATTGAATTTATTAAAAATGCAACAAAAAGCCGGCGAAACTCTACTAAGAAAAAGGCAGAACAACTATTACAAAGATTAAAAAAAATGTAACTGTCTAAAATGGAAACCCGGTACCAGACTGAAAAGAAACAAATTCAAATTGAAAAGCTTGAAAAGGAAAAAGAGTTGCAAAAGACAGAAATAGCCCGTCGCAAAGAAATTCAGAACTCCTGACCCGCACCTGATAATCACATAATTAACAGGCATACTATCGCAAAATAAAATCGCTGGAAATTTTGTATTTTTGACCAATTAAACAATACAAAGATATTGAATTATTATTACCTATTTTTCCACGGGAAACAATATTAATTACACCTCTCATAGGTGTATATGAGCATGACGATACCATATTTTATTTACAGAGCGGGCTACCGATATACAGCCATCCAAAAGAGAGTGTTGATCATTTT
>JACQWN010000606.1 GCA_016209245.1 Bacteroidia bacterium | reverse complement strand
ATACTCTTCGAGCATTGAAAGTAAAAATCGAAACTGCGGTTATTACCAAATCTTCAGCAGAAAAGCTCACCGCCGATACGCTTGTATCTGAAGAAATGACGCTTCAAGAACTAACAGCTGACACCGTGACCGGTCAGAAAGTTGAAGCAGCACAAATGGTAACCGACACTATGTATTCATCTAAAGTGCAAACCGATAAAATAGAAACGACACAAGAGGTTAAAGTAGGCACGGAGATAGTGATTGACGGGACGACGGGGAAAATAGCCACTAGTACTATTAACGCTAATAATTTGGCTATAACCGGACAAGCGAGTTTAAGTCAATTGCACGTAGCCGATTCTATTAAAATAGGCAATTCAGTATGGATAGGAGGTATTAATACTAATTTACCCGCATCATATAATCATATTTATTCAGATGATGGGTACTTATCTGTTCAATGTAAAAAATTTGATTTAAATACTATTATCAATGCTTATAATAACGGAAAAGTAGGCATTGGTACTTATAATCCAAAGACAAAATTAGACATAAACGGACAAGTTTATATACGGAACGGAAACAATGCTGCTGTAATTTATTTTCCCCGTACAGGCAACTTTCCTAATTTTTATATTCGTTCAGATGATAACCCCTCAACATACGAAGCCGATCGTGATCGTTTATTTATAGGCGGAGAGGATGGTAATGTCGGGATTGGGACAACGAGTCCGGGGAAAAAACTTGACGTTTCGGGTACCATTAGAGCAAGTAATGAATTAATTTCCACTTCCACAGGAATAGCCCAGGCGAGGTTTATCTGTAGCAATTATGGCGTTATTCATCGTAATGATGGTACAAATTATTATATCCTGCTTACTGCTCTAAATGACCCATATGGCTATTGGAATACATTTAGGCCCTTTAGGATTAATATAGCTAGCGGCAATGTTTACCTTGGAAAAAATGCCTTGACTATAGAGCATTCTACTGGTAATATCGGCGTAGGCACGACGACTCCTAAAACTCGATTACATGTTAAAACTGACAGCACCAATATATGGATGGGCACCACCCAATCGCATTTTGTGGATGGTTATAATAATGGTGGAGCCATCTATCTCGGTGCCGCCTATGGTGGTACGGATATGACTTGTGGCATTGAGGCTTCCTGGGGTGGAGTTGGATTTACTACTCCACAGATGGGTATTGGCCTGATACGGGGAGGTGTTGGACCACATATTTTGATGAAAGCACCAGGTGGAGGATCTGGTGCTGGTATTATGTCTTTCAAAAACGGAACTACTACAAATATGATTATAACACCTGCTGGGCAAGTTGGGATTGGCACTACATGCCCCGATGAAAAACTTTGTGTTAACGGAATAGTCAAATCCAATATTGAATTTATTGTTACTGAATACGATGGATGGTGCGACTTTGCATTTAACAAAGATTATATCCGTATGAACTGGAAAGAAAAAGTAAAATTTTATACAGATAGTCTGCACCTGCCCGGTATTGACCCGGGAAAAAAGATAGAAACCGAAGGTCTTAAAATCAGCAAAACTATGGCCGGGCTAATGTTAAATGTAGAAGAAAACAGAATGGATATTACCGATTTGTACATAATGTATGAAGAATTGAAAAAGGAGTTTGATGAATTAAAAAAAGAAAATGCAGACTTGAAACGGTATATAGAATTAAAAAGTAAAAAGTAAAAAGGGCGATAATATGATAAAAAGTTTTAACAGGGAATTATAGGATTAAAGGATTAGCATGATGAACGCTATGATGATTAGACGAGAACAACCCCGTAGGGGTGAAAGTATTGTAACCCTGTGTGTAAACACAGGGATAAAGACAAGCGGAATCTGCTCTTATATCGCTGCGTTGCAAAGCGATGCACTGAACTTGTCGAAGTGAGCGAAAGCGAATTTGCAACGCTCGGCTTATAATGGGCAACTATGCGGAAAGAAACGACAAAATATAAAATGCAAAATGCAAACCAGAGAAATGCAAAATGCAGAACGTAAAATGAAACAGGTATAAACCATAAAAACTACTGTAATATGAAAACAGCAGGTAAAACCATAAAACTGCTTCCAGCGCTGGCGCTACTATTACTGGCTCCCTACGCCCTGCACCCGCAGGAGGCTCAAAAGCTGCCGCAGGCAGGGCAGTTGCCGGAACAAACCGGCGCACAGAAGTCCGTTGAATCGTGGACTACAGGCAATCACCAGGCCGTTTCGTTCGATCTTAAAGAGAATCTGCAATCAGGTAGTTACGACTTCGAGGCAAGAGACTATGTGCGCTTGGGCAAAGATCCTAATAATCCAACTCAAAGTTTCCGATATACGAGGCAAAGCCCAGGGCAAGAGTTCAAGGCGCGGCTGAATCCCAACCTGCTGTTTAATGTCGCCTACCAGCCTTATCCCGCAACTGACAGAGAAATAGATTTCTCGAAACCTGTCGGTTCGACACCGGGCACCTGGGGTGTCTCGCCAACCGGTGGCGCTACCTACACAATACCGGTATTTGTATCACCCGGTACAGCAGGTTTACAACCAAATTTAGCAATCGTTTATAACAGCCAGGCGGGCAACGGTTTATTAGGCATGGGTTGGAACCTAGTGTCTTGACAATTTAAAAATGAAACATTGAAAACAATTTTTTAATCCAGACCTCACAGGTTTCTAAAACCTGTGAGGTCTTAAAATTAAATTGTCGCAACACTAGCAGGAATATCGGCTATTACAAGAACAGGTACAACCATATACCACGACGGTTTTGTTGACGGCGTTGATTTTGACGATAACGACAGGCTTGCTTTGGACGGGCAGCGTTTGATTGATCCTACAGGTAACTATGCTTATGATGGAACGTTTTATCATACTGAAAACGAATCATTTTCAAAAATACTTTCGCATGGCTCAACCGGCAGCAGTCCTGAATATTTTACTGTCGAAACCAAAGAGGGATATTATTTAGAGTATGGTCATACAAGTGATTCAAGAATAGAAGCGCAGGGTGGAGTCAGCGTTTTATTATGGTACATTAATAAAATCCAGGACAGGCAAGGTAATTATATGACCTTTACATATCACGAAGACAATGCCAACGGCGAAGCGTGGATTGAAAGAATTGATTATACGGGAAATGGAAATCTTGCTCCTTATAATTCAGTGCGGTTTTATTATGAATTGCGTAAAGACGTTTCGACTGCTTATTATTCAGGTTCGGTTTATAATCAAAGGGTTTTACTACATAAAATAAGAGCGTATTCAAATGATATTATAGTTAAGGAATATGAATTCAAATATTCGAAAGATGAAACAGAAACAAAATTTGATGTATTCACATACTTGACCGAAGTTCTGGAATATGGTAAAGATCGCTCAAATTATAATAGTACTATTTTTAGTTATGGAGCAACCGGTAGTAGTTTTCAGCACACTACTTCAAATATTTTAGATGAGATAAATGAGTGGTCCGATAAGAATGAAGTATTTACCGGAGATTTTAACGGAGACGGATTATCGGATTTGTTACTATTTGAATATGATTATACAGAAGCACCCGACCCTGTAGTTAAATATTATAAATGGTACAATCTTTTTATAAATAATAATGATGGAAATTTCACTTTGGATGATTGGACTGATGGTGGTTCCCTTCCATATCATTTTCAAACAATAGATATAGGACCAGAAATAACGATACCTAATTCGTTTAGTTTTACATTTTCCGATTATAATGGTGATGGGAAAGATGATTTTATTGCAACTAATTGGGATTATGATGGATCATATAACCGTTTGAATAACATTGGAATCTATTACGCAGCAAATGTTGGTTTTAATTATTATAATATTAGTTTTTCCGGAGTTCTATATAATATTATTCTTCCTAATAAAAAATTCTTTTATTCCGGAGATTTTGATGGCGATGGCACTACCGATTTTATCACATTATTAAGTAATGGTTCAGATTATAATGCAGAAATTTGTTATCCAAGAAATGGTTATACCAAATATTTAATACCAGATGATGGAGTCTTTGATGCTGGTAATGTAGTATTACTAGCCGATAATGTTTTTGTTGTTGATTATAACGGCGATGGGAAAAGCGATTTGATGGTTGTGGATGAAAGTAATACAACCATATTTACATTTAATAAACAAGGTTCGACTGTGAATGCAGACGTGTTATATTCGGGTGGATATCCAACCAAATGGCATAAAATATTTCCCGGAGATTTCAACGGGGACGGAAAAACAGACATTTTAACTTGTGCAGCAGATGCTCCTGTCGGTAATAAATATATAGGTTTTTCAAATGGTAGTACAGGATTCAATGAAGTATATTTTACTTATAGCAGTAGCACATCTTTTAATGAAAACTACCATGAAATACAGATAGGCGACTATAATGGGGATGGGAAAAGTGATTTACTTGTCGCATATAATTGGTCAACACCACCTTCTAAAGTGGACATTTATTATAGTACAGGAATGGGATTTTATTATAAAAGCAATCCTTTTTATGATTCGATTCCATACGCTAACTCCACCGTAGCCTTCTTTCCTTCTGGTGATTTTAACGGTGATGGTAAACTGGATGAAATAAACTCGTTGGTTCCACATTATACTTTTTTTATTTCAATAAAGACAGTAAAGAGTATTTTTTGCATAATATTATAGACGGTTTCAACAACAGAATATCTTTTAATTATCTTCCATTAACCACCGGCTCTCCTTTTTATTTTAAATCAGGCGGCAGTTACCCGGTAATTTCCATTCAACCGCCGCTATATACGGTTTCATCGGTTTCAGTTCCAGATGGTGTTGGGGGATTTAGTACCGCCAACTATACTTATGAAAGAGCATTATTTCATAAACAAGGGAAGGGATTTCTCGGGTTTGATAAAATTATTGCTGAAAATGAAACTACGCAGATTAAAACTGAAAATTACTATGAATTAAAGCACGCTACAGATTATTACGGCAACGAAAAATATTGTTTTATGGCGCCTTGTACGACAAAAGTACACAGAGGAGGGTCGTCTATATTAGAATTGTACTATGCTACTAACATTATTGAATGTGGTAATAAGATTATTTTTTCATATATAGGTGAAAAAATTACAAGAGATATATTACAAAGTACTAAGGAAAGAATTACTTTTGAAAATCCGGATAATTATGGTAATTTTCAAAAAATTCATACATATTATGGATATAATACAGGTAATCCTGTAGTAGAAGAGGTAGACGATTATACTTAGTGTCTGAACGAAAACTCACTTTTTTATAAAAAACCGCAGTAAAAATTTTTTTTGATGTTGCGATGAACCTCTAAATTTTGATTTTTTAAACTCCACGAATAAAATTTTAAGCTTTTTCAAATCCAAAAACTCAATTT
>JACQWN010000605.1 GCA_016209245.1 Bacteroidia bacterium | reverse complement strand
ATATTGCTCGGCAGGGAGTCCAAAAGCGTCAAAGCCCATTGGGTGTAGTACATTATACCCTTCTAAAGTCTTGTATCTGGCGTATATATCCGATGCAATATAACCTAATGGATGACCTACATGCAGTCCGGCACCTGAAGGATAAGGAAACATATCCAGGACATAAAATTTTGATTTAGAACTGTCAATTTCCACTTTATAGGTATTATTTTCTTTCCAGTATTGCTGCCATTTTTTTTCTATTTCTCTGAAATTATATTCCATAATTTATAACTGTTAACATCGTAAATTTCCGTATTAATTGACATTACAAAATTATTAAATATTAATAATCATTCCGTCTTCAGCGGCAAAAGTATTTTCAAAAACAGCTCTCGCCTCATCTACCAAAGGCGTAACATCTTTATACCGGGCTGAAAAATGGCCTATTAAACGTTTTTTAACATTAGCCATGCTGGCAATAGTTGCTGCCTGAATCGCTGTGGAATGATAGGTAATTTCCGCTTCATCAGCTTTATCACCTGCAAAAGTAGCTTCATGATATAAAAGGTCGGCATTTTTTATCAGAGTAATAATCTCTTCATTAAATTTTGTATCTGAGCAATAAGCATAAGAGCGCTGTTCAGGAGGTTCTATTGTGAGCTTTTGATTAGGTATGATTTCGCCTGTAGAAGCAATAAAATCATAACCTTGCTTTATTTTAATTATCTCCGGTATTGGAATTTTGTATTCTTCTATTTTACATTTTATTATATTTTTTAACTTTGTTTTCTCACGGAATAAAAAGCCATAAGCCGGTATTCTATGTTTCATAGGTAAGGTATTGATTGTGATATGTTTATCTTCATAAATTAGTTCGGGTATATTGCTGCTGATAAAATGATATATTATATTAAAAGATAATGGATGGCCTGTATGACTAAATTGTGTATTAAGAAGTATATCAAGGTTTTGCGGACAAAAAATATGGAGGTCGTTTTTTCTTCCGAGCAAGCTGAAAGAAGAAATCAGACCGAAAAGTCCATAATAATGGTCACCGTGAAGATGGCTTATGAAGATATGATTTATTTTTGACAGCTTGATTTTTTGTCTTCGTAGTTGAATTTGTGCACCTTCTCCACAATCAATCAAAAAAAAATGTTCATGTAGATTAAGAATTTGAGCTGTTGGAAATCTCTTAGATGTAGGTAAAGCAGAACTGCTGCCCAGAATTGTTAATGAAAAAGTCATTCTCTGAAGATCTCAGCTGGAAAAAAGATATGAGAGCTATTTTTGCCCTTTTAGAACAGTATCAATAGCTTGTTCAAGAGTATAAGTAATATTCAGCACGGTATCAAGCTGTGAAATAGTGATTAATCGTTCTACCGCTGATTGTAAGCCGGTAAGGATAAAAATGCCGTTTGCATTTTTTGCCAGACGGTTCGCAACAAGAATAGCGCTTAAGCCAGATGAATCACAGTACCGGCAGTTACTCAGGTCAAGAATAATATTTTTTTCCCCATTACCTGCGATTAACACTAGTTCTGATTTTAATGCAGGTGCTACATGGGTATCCAGTTTCTCTATAAGTACCTGAATCAGAGTGTAATTATCACGTTTTTCTATCTTAAAATCCATGTTCTAAAAGTATAAAATTTTTTAATTCCAAAAAAATATTAATAAAAATTTATTCTTTTTTTTCTTTTTCACTCTTTTCAATTTCCGATTTAATTGAAGCTAAATCAGTAACATCACCTAAAGTAGTTTTTTCCATTTTTGCTTTTATGGTTTTAACAGCGTTTTCTGTTTCTTTTTCCTGTTTCTTCTTAGTAGAAGTTTCTTTTTCTTTCTTCTCATCCTCATAAATTCTGCTGTGTGATACAATTATCTTCTTAGCTTCTTTTGAAAAATCTATTATTTTAAATTGCAACTTTTCTTCTACCTGACCTGTTGTACCATCTTCTTTTGTGAGATGTCTTGGTGTTGCAAAACCCTCAACCCCATAAGCCATTGCAATAACAGCTCCTTTATCGGTAATTTGAGTAATTGTCCCTTCATGAATAGAATTAATTGAAAAAATAGTTTCAAATACATCCCATGGATTTTCTTCAAGCTGTTTATGCCCGAGACTTAATCTTCTGTTTTTTTTGTCAACTTCCAGAACAACGACATCAATATTTGCGCCGATAGATGTAAATTCTGAAGGATGCTTAATTTTTTTTGTCCATGATAAGTCAGATATATGAATTAATCCATCAATGCCTTCTTCGAGCTCGACAAATACACCAAAATTAGTAAAATTTCTGACTAATGAAGTATGTTTGCTATTGTCCGGATATTTTTCATCAATTTTTTCCCATGGATCAGGTTTAAGTTGTTTAATGCCAAGTGACATTTTTCTCTCATCACGGTCAAGAGTAAGAATAACTGCTTCAACTTCATCGCCAACTTTAAAAAATTCCTGAGCACTTCTAAGATGTTGAGACCATGACATTTCCGATACATGAATCAATCCTTCCACACCTGGCGCTATCTCTACAAATGCACCATAATCAGCCATTACAACCACTTTACCTTTAACTTTATTTCCGATAACAAGTTCAGGGCCAAGTGAATCCCATGGATGAGGAGTAAGTTGTTTTAATCCCAGGGCAATACGTTTTTTCTCATCGTCAAAATCGAGAATAACGACATTTATTTTTT
>JACQWN010000042.1 GCA_016209245.1 Bacteroidia bacterium | reverse complement strand
TAGGCGGTACTGCCAATCACTACCAATGGTATAAAAACGGCGATTCGATAACGGGGGCAACCGACAGTGTACTGTATTTTCCGGCAGTGGCATGGGCAGATTCGGGCCTTTATACCTGCCGCATTACGAATGATATTGTAACAGACCTTACGCTGTGGCGGCACACGGTGACGTTGTGGGTTACGGATACGCTGACGGGCGTTTCGGACACTTCGACTACGCTCAGTGTCCGAAATTCCAAGTCTCAAATTTCAATCCTGCCCAACCCGGTGTTACGCGGGGAGACGGTTTTTGTGGAACTACCGGAGGAAAGCGATTGCAGGGAGCTTCGGATTTACGGCGTTGCAGGCAGGCAGGTGATGGCAATACCTGTGCAACGCAACAAAACGGTTATTAAGTTCAGCTCAGCGGGGCTGGAGCATGGTGTGTATTTTGTAAAGGCGGCTTACAATGATGACCAAAGCTATATTAAAAAATTAGTAATATATTAGAAGCAGGAATAATACCGCAGATGTTAAATATTTGTAGCCCCGCCATTTATGGCGGGGAAAAAAGGGTTGGCAAAATTTAGCGTCGCAGGCACAAAAGCCATTAGCAGCACAATGCAACAGCGACGCAAAACATGCAGCCAATTAGAAGCAAGCAAAAAATTGAATATCCATGAAGAAAAAGATGTCTGAATCAAGATATATAGGATTGAACGATTACCATGATTTTATGGTATTGCAGATATTGAAAGGATGCAAAGCGATAGATTTATTGGAACAGGATATAATCATGGAAATCCATGAATCAGATAAATCCTGGTTCAGACAGTTTTACACCGGCGGCACCGATGGCTCCTCCTCCGCCGCCATTAACGACGAAGCCACCGATCTTGCATTCGACGACGCAGGAAACCTGTTTATTACAGGGTTTTTCCAGGGGGCAGGGAATGTACCTGGCGGATATTTTAATGACGGTGTACGTGACATCTTTGTAAACAGGCTCGATCCTACTACAAATCCAATAGTATCCAATTGGCTGTCAGGGGCGCTCTCATCTTCATCGACTTTTGACGAGCGTTCGCACGCGATAGCCATTGATAATGCAGGCGGACATCTCTATATTACTGGAACGTTTACTGTACAGACCATTCTTACGAACGATATACTAAATTCTCTATCAGGCGTCCCTGATCTTTACTGGGATATGTACGTTGCACGGCTCAGCGATGAGGGTAATACCGGCGAATTTAAAGTTCTCCAAACGCAACAGGAGAATATGCAACAATTGCCTGATGAAGGTATTATTTCCAGGATGTATAGCAACGGTTATGTAAAAATATACCCGAATCCTGCAAAAACAGAGGTAAATATTGATTATAGCTTTACCGGTGACGCAGATAGCAAAATTGAGTTTATTGATATCACCGGACGGACAATCATTAGAAATGAACTATTGCTACAAAAGTCTGGGATATATACACTTGATATCGAAAATATTGTTCCCGGAATTTATTATATCACCCTCCGGAACAATTATATCAAATTCAATTCAAAGATTGTAATTCAATAAAATGAGAAAAGAATAGTCTCCCTTGTTGACATCATGTCAACAAGGGAGACTATTCTTTTATTTTTTTAAGCAATGAAAAAAATATTTTTCCCCATATTATTTGCTCTGATATATCTACCATCAGTTTTCTGTCAGCCTATCGCTATTCAGGACTCCTTAGCATTAGTGGATTTGTACTATTCTGCAAATGGAGAGGATTGGTACGATAATAATGATTGGTTAATATTACCTGTAGATGAATGGATGGGTGTGATAATCAGCAACAACCGTGTTATTTATCTTGTTTTAGGTGAAAATAATCTCCACGGTTTCATCCCCCCTTCCATCGGCAACCTGACCGAACTTTATTATCTGGATTTGTCTGGTAACTATCTGGAAGGGCCTATCCCTGAATCTATTGGAAATCTCGTAAGTCTGGAGTACCTGTATCTTGAGCAGAACCAGCTTACCTCTATTCCAGATTCTATAGGTTATTGCATTAGCCTTAAAAGGATATATCTGCACATGAACCAGTTGAGCGGTCAGCTTCCGGCATCAATAGGCAACCTGGTCAATCTTACTAATCTGTCATTAAGCGAAAACCAACTGACAGGAGAAATACCGGCGTCATTTGAAAATTTAATAAGTCTTGAAGGACTAAGTTTACAACATAACCAATTGACCGGTACTATTCCCGAGCCGTTGTGCAATTTATCTGTCAATCTACGTTGGCTAATTTTGTCGCACAATCAGCTATCGGGCCCAATACCGGAATATATAGGAAATTTAACAAATATTTATTACTTATGGTTAGACCATAATAATTTTTCAAAAAGCATACCGGCCACGATATCCAATCTGCCAAATATAAGAGAGCTCCATCTTGAATATAATAATTTGACAGATGAAATTCCTCAAAATTTGGGTGATGTAAATTATATTTATCCTTATCCAATTTTCTATTTTAATAATAATAATTTGTCGGGTGTAATACCCGTTTCCTTATTAAATTATATACAAATTGAATTATATTTACAGAACAACCATTTTTCAGAATTACCAGATTTTTCCGGTATGCAATATGAACCATGGCTTTATCTTCAAAACAATAATTTCACTTTTGAGGATATTGAACCAAACATTTACTTCGATACATTATATTATATTCCGCAAGACAGTGTTTTAGATACCGACACCCTTACCGC
>JACQWN010000604.1 GCA_016209245.1 Bacteroidia bacterium | reverse complement strand
TCGATACGATTGCTGGAGCAATCACTCGATAACCGCGAATAAGTGGTTGCCGAGTGTCTGCGCAGCAGAGATGTATCGAGGTAACCACGAATAAGGCGATTATCTCGATACGATTGCTGGAGCAATCACTCGATAACCGCTCTATGTTCTTTTCTAATTAAATCGAATATAGTCTTTACCGGGTTAAAAGTAATAATCGGCACCTCTACGAATATTGTATTCCAGTCAGCCATTGCGCCATTCCATTACCCTGGCAGTTCCTGGGCATTCAGGTCGCGTCCGTCAAAAGATTTTTTCGAAATAAAGCCGGTTTTTGAATCTCTGTGATGCCGGAGACCGAATTTATTTCCACGCTCATCATAAATTGAACAGACTATATCAACAGGGTTGAAATGTGATGCATTTATAAAAAAATCAGCTTGTTGTGGATTTTTTAAGTCAATTTGAGAGCTTTCAACAATCTGAAGCGAAACAGTTCCGTCTGAATTTTTACCCCAAAATGGTCCACCGCCCGGTTCACATTCATTTTTCACCATTCCACATACACGTATCGGCCTGTTTAACTTTGTCAGAATATATACAACTTTTTCTTCTTTAGTTTTTGAATGTAAATGTTGTGGTGGTAAAATACACAAATCTTTCTGTAAAAATTCGAATATTTCGTTGATAAGTGTTTCATGTATATAATTTACCGGAATTTCCAGCTTTTTCAGATAGTTAAAAATTTTATCCCTATATGCAATCAGAATACCGGACAGAGCTTTCTTATAGGTAATTGTCGGTTCTTTTATTTTGTCAGGCGCAATGTTGTCAATATTTTTAATAAATATTATATCTCCTTGTAAATCATTAAGATTTTCAAGTAAAGCACCATGGCCGCCCGGCCTGAATAAAATTGCACCGTCGGACTTTCTGAAAGGTGCATTTTGCATATCAACGGCAATAGTATCGGTTGATGGTTTTTGTAAAGAAAAAGTTATATTATACTTTACTTTATATCGCTTTTCAAATTTATCCTGAACTTCGGTCAGACGGATTTTAAAGTTTTCCAGATGTTCCGGTGAAACGGTAAAATGAATATTAACCTGTCTGTCTTTGCTCATTGCATAATTTGCTCCTTCAACAAGATGTTCATCGAAAGAAGTGCGGATTTCATCATCGTATCTGTGAAAAGCAAGCAGACCTTTAGGTAAGTTACTATAATTTAATCCGTTACCAGATAAAAGAGTGTCAATTATTGTTGCGTAGTCACCGGTTTCAATTAGTTTTTTAACCCCTTCGCTTCTTTTGGCAACAATATTTTCAAGGTCGGTATAAAAAGCAAAATTCTTTAGCTCAGAAATAAAACGATTTAATGATTGTTCTCCGCACATATTCATTAAATCTTCAATATTATTTTTTGATGCCTTAAGCTTCTCCGAATATTCATATAGAGTTTTAAACATGCGGCTTGCAGCACCTGATGCAGGTACGAATTTGATAATAGTACTATCAACCGCACAGGCATGATACCTTTGTATAAAATCATTGATAAGGCCATCATTAAGTTGAATAATACCATTGCCGATGGTTGCGGCTTTTGTAATCTCTAAGTATGGGAATCCTTTTTTGAAATTAAGAATTTGCTCCTCAATTTCTTTAACCTCAATACCCATTATCCTGAATTGTTCGATATCTTTTTCTTTAAACATGATAAATTTTTAATTGTTAATTGTTGAACATCAACGAAATCAGGCCAAGAATAATTTCATTTTCCATCAAAATATCTATTCTAAAATCTTTTGATAACGTTTTCGGGTCTGAACAGTGCCGACTTAAAATGTACTTTTCTTTCAATCATTACGAATGTATATTAAATTCACGTATTTATCTAATTTGACGATAGTTAGGCATTGTTTAAGCCCGATGTTGGCGGTAGTTACATTTTTACTATCTTATATATTTCTACTGTGTTTTTGTTATAACTATATATCTTCAAATAATAAATCCCTTGCTTCAAATGTTGCAATGAGATATATTTTTCTTTTATAACCTCTCCTTTGCTTTTTATTCGACCATATGAATCAATCAAGAGGTATTGATTATTTTCATTTTTATTGTTGGTGATTATTTGCACATAATCTTTTGTTGGATTTGGATAAATATTGATTTTTTGATATATGTTCTCACTATTTGTACCAGTTTCGAAATCAAGCTTAATAATCCCTTCAAGATTGAACCCATTTACATAGATTTCACCAATATTATATAGCTCGTTGTTAAAAACAAAAGCTTCCCATAGAAATATTGTATCGACGATGCTGTAATCTACGTCCATTACCGACCAGTTATTGTTATCCCATATAAGAATTTCCTGCCCCCGACTTAACCCTTTCTGGCAATACAATGAATCATTAAAACCGGCTAAATAATAATTATAATAACCCTGTGGACCAGATATTCCAACGTTGTCCCATGAATTACCATCCAATTTCGCTATTAATGAATTAAGGGTTACTCCCCCAGCAGATACTAGTGACCCATCAGAAATGATTAGGTCTCCGTTAAAAATTTCTGCATCCGGTTGATACAGTCCGTAAGAAGGATTTTCTGGTTCCAAACCACCACCAACACTTGCCCATGTTGATCCATCCCAGCTGGCAATGAAATCTACAGCCACTGATCCGGCTTGAGTAAAATCACCAATAACATACAATTCATTGTTGTAGACAATAAATTCTTTTGGTTCTTCATTCAGCCCACTGCCGAGAGGTTCCCAGGTAGTTCCATTCATTTTGGCAATTCTGTTTGCATCTACAGAGTTAACAGATGTAAAATCGCCACCAATATACAATCCATTATTATATTCAATCATAACAGCTGTAAAACCAATAGTATTGCCTATTGTATCCCATGATGATCCATTCCAATTAACAATTTGGCAAAAACATGTACCATTTTGGTAATTATATGCTGCATTTAAAGCGTAAAGTTCATTATTAACAACTTCCAAAGCATTTATCATTCCATCGACAAATATTTGACCTATTGTATCCCATGAAGCACCTGTCCATTTACTTACGAGACCATAATTTCCATCAAAATTTTGCATTCCAATATATAGCTCATTATTATATATTGCATAATCATGCACTCTCGAACCTACTCCGCCTCCAACAGAAACCCATGTTTGTGCAAAAACACAGATAGGTAAAAAACTTATGATTATTAAGTAATATTTTTTCATAATAGTTTCATTTTTTAGTTATTACTATTTTGTAATTACCGCTAACGGCAGTCTGTGAAAAAACTATATTTTTTTGACTTTTTATAAATTTAATAAATTCATTAATTATTGAATATCAAAATATTATATTTTCCAAACAATTGTAATTTTTAAATTTTGAATAGTTTTTTCACAGTCTGACGTAATACTTAACACACCTTGAGGTGTGTTTATCATTTATATAGCATAAAGATAATTATTTTTTTGAAATGATTGATATATAGTTAAATAATCATTTTAATCGTTACAATAACAGATGCTTTGCACAATGTCTTTATCATCCGTTAGGAAATTATTATTTCTCAATGCCTGCAATTCCGTTTGCAACATTATTTATTAAGATTATTCATAGTATTACGAATTTCAGTAATCTTTGCCTCCAGATTGTGGTATAGCTCATCAAAATGAGAATATATTTTATCAATGTGAATCTTTATTGTTTTGTCAGTATTTGTCCGACTTGTATTAATTGAATTGTTGGTTTCTGTAATTTTTGTATTTAAATTGACATTTATATCATCAATCTGATTATTAAAGGATTCCTTTAATTGATTTATTTTATTCTCTAAATTGCTTCTACTTTCCAGAACCGAATTTTCAATTCTGCTTATATTGTTTTGAATTTCAATGGTTTTACTATTGAAACCTTCTTTGGTTTCGTTAATCTGATTTTTCAGTAAACCATCTATTTCATCGTTTTTTTTAATAACCGTATTATTTTTTTCATTAATTTTTTGAACAAAGACTTCTTCCGAATTTTTTAAT
>JACQWN010000603.1 GCA_016209245.1 Bacteroidia bacterium | reverse complement strand
TTATTGGATGTAATTTCCTGTGTACCAAGGGACTCATTCTGCTGCTGGTGATAAATCAGCAATTCGTTAGGATAAGAATGAATCATCTGGTGGATATATTCTGCGCCTTGTCCCGTAAGCTTTGACAGGTACGCTGATTTTGTGGTCTCATTAACATCAATGCATCTGTCGGTGATGGAAAATATAGTGTTAACATTAAAATATTCGGAGGCATACATGGAGGCCCAATCATCGTCAATAAAAATATATCCTCTGGCAGGAAGAGAAAGATTGCCTTTCCTGTAATTATGCACCTTTGAAAAGTAATTATTTATTTCACTTTCGCTTCCGATCAGCCTTGCCGTAAACAGTTTGAGTTCAAGCGAAGAATAATAATCATATTTTCCGTCCTCATCAGTGTCCTGCCATTCTGCAAAAGGATCCATCAGGAATAAATCGAAAGGAAATTCTTCATATTCATCGAAAGAATCGTCCATTTCGTACCATGCTGCAGGGATATCCCCAATTAAAAAAGCGCCCTTTATATGGTACTTATCATAATATCTTTTAATAGTATCTCTTAATGCAATAACTGAACCGCTTGACCATTGCAATATCAGGGCGGAAGTATCACCGTGAGCAATATCCTGCTGATATTCTGCAAGTTTTGAACTAAGCCCGTTGTATTTGGAACTTTCTACTATTAACAATACATCGGGAATAACGGTTTTATCCGGTTCGTCATTTTCATTGTCCTTATCGCATGAAAGGCTGAAAAGGCAAAAAGCAGCAATAATTAGGATTAGGGTTATTTTGTGCATCTGTTTTCTGGAATTAAAATAAAAATTCATCCAAATTGCACTCAAATCATGATAATCCATAAATCAAGCGAATCCTGGTTCAGACATCTATTCCTTATTTCCCTTATGTGTCAAAAGATATATCAACGGCAAAATACCCGCTGTATTAAAAATTAAAATGCAGATGTACCATGCAATGTGCTTATTCCTTGCACTGCGCCATAAGGCGAATCCCTTCAGGATGAGCTCTGCAATTGCTATTACAACTATAATAGCAATAAATCCAAAAAAAAATGTTGTTTCCATAAAAATTAAGTTTTATTTCTCAAGTTTATTAATATGTTCAATAATTTTATCGAGTATATTCCTAATGGTCGGATAACTCACTTTCATCTGTTTTGCCATCAATTTCAAGCTTCCGCTCTGTTTGACAAAATTTATAATAAATTCCTGTTCATGTAAATCCAAGGATGCTAATATAGGAAGATCAAATGCACCCTCGATATTGGTATTGCAACTTTTACATACCAGGCTTTTTACTGAAACCCTTGATGAACAGCTAGGACAAATTATCGGTATTGTTTTATGCATATTTTTTTCTACAAAGGAAAACAATCTATAAATAAATTCCAAATAATTTTAAATATTATTTAATAAACATTTAATTATATTAATTTATACATAAACAATTAGCATATTATATATCAGTCTTCAATTTTTAAGTATTTTATCTACACTTGTTTTTTCAGAAATCTCTTTTTTATTGTAAGGGAATCCAAAATTTTTCACTGCCTCTGTATATTCAAATCTCAATTTTGCTTTATGCTTCTTTTTTTTACTTATACCAAATTTCTGGTAATTCAAGATTTGATGATATTCTTTAAACACTTTTTTATAGTCTGGTAATAAACCATTTATCTCGGCTATACTTAAAAGAAAAAAAGTGCTATAAGTTTTTATTGAAGGGTAGTGTTCTTGAATAAATGGTTGACATTTTAAGTCATCTGTTATAAAAAAACGAATTCCTGTTTTCTGGCTTTGTGCTACAGCTTCTGCTTCACCTTTATCAATACGAGATTTCACAAAGTCGTACACTATTGCGTCATAAGTTGTACAAAGCTTGTAATAACGATTCCTCCGGATTTGATCAGACCAATAAAAAATTTTACTTTGGTATTCAGGGTAATCAATCGCTATTTTCTCCATTTCATTCAGGATTTCTAGCGGGATAAAAACACCATTTGATATAATTGTTCTAACAATATTACTTAGATCTGCACATGAGAACCTTACAAAAAAATTAAAAACCGTATTATCAAAGATTGCTTTTGGAATCATTTTTTACCACTAAATAAAGCGCCTAACACAACAAGTCCTAAGCCTATTCCTAAAATTGCAGCAATAGCTTTATAATTTTCAGTTTCATTTTCCCTTATTTTGATTTGGGTTCGTAATTTTTTTATTTTTTCATCTCTTTGTTTTATGGATATTGTATTAATAATTTCAGTCAATAAAACTTCCTGGCTATTTTTTATTGGATCAAAATAAAATGGGGTAAAATGTATAGTTGTTTCTCCCTTAAGATTTTTTCCTTTGCTGCTATCATAGATAACCAATATCCTTGACTTATCTTGCAGATATTCAAAGGAATATTCTATTTCTTGCTTAACAATATTTGATAAATTTCCTAAAGAGAATACAACAAAATAATCTGAAAGGCTTATTCTTCTTTTGGTTTCTTCATCAATTAGTGTATCAGAATTATATCTATCTGGTAAATACATTCTGAAGCCATTTACGGCTCCGATAGTATGCAATCGAGCAGCAATTGTTTGCTCAGTTTCATCATTAGGATTATAAGAAATAAAAATAGTTGTAGGTTTCATATTCTTTAAGTTTTATGCAAAGATAATAATTTCTAATCAACAAAAATTTTACCTGAATAATTCAGGTGCATAACATTTCTATTTAACCATTTTTAACAATAATATACATATTTTAAAAACCCTTATATGTAATTTTGAGCAATTTTTGTAATTGTTTCACACGAATTAAAGAGTATCTGTCTATAATGTTGTATGTCTTTAATGTTTCAATTTAATCATTTAAAGTATTTCAATTATGAATCAATTAATTGATGTAAAAGAGATAAATGAAAAAATCCAAAAGGAATCCGCTTTTGTTGATATGATTTCAATGGAGATGAATAAAGTTATCGTCGGACAAAAGCATCTTATCGAAGGGCTTCTGACGGGCTTATTATCTAATGGTCATATCTTGCTTGAGGGTGTGCCCGGTTTAGCTAAAACTTTGGCAATTAAAACCCTGGCTGCAACTATTGATGCAAAATTCAGCAGGATTCAATTCACTCCCGATTTATTGCCTGCCGATTTGATTGGGACAATGGTTTATAGCCAGAAAAAAGAAGAATTTTCAGTAAGAAAAGGGCCTTTATTCGCCAATTTCATTTTAGCCGATGAAATCAACCGTGCTCCGGCAAAAGTGCAGAGTGCATTACTCGAAGCAATGCAGGAAAGGCAAATCACCATCGGAGATACTACTTATAAACTAGAAGAACCTTTTCTTGTTCTTGCAACTCAAAATCCGATTGAACAGGAAGGGACATACCCGTTACCCGAAGCCCAAGTGGACAGGTTCATGCTCAAAGTAGTAATTAATTACCCTAAAAAAGATGAAGAAAGGCTAATCATCAGGCAAAATCTTTTCAAAAAATTTCCCGAAGCCGCCACTATTCTTAAACCTGCCGATATTATACATGCAAGGGATATTGTCAAGGAAGTTTATATGGATGAAAAAATCGAGAAATATATTATTGACATTGTATTTGCTACAAGATTCCCTGAAGATTACAATCTTAAAAAATTCAAAACCATGATTAGCTATGGTGGTTCGCCACGCGCCAGTATATACCTTGCAATGGCCTCCAAAGCTTATGCATTTATTAAACGTCGTGGTTATGTCATTCCCGAAGATATCAGAGCCGTATGTCATGATGTATTACGTCACCGTATCGGACTTACTTATGAAGCCGAAGCTGAAAATATTACAACAGTTGATATTATTAATGAGATTCTTAATACAGTTGAAGTACCATAATCGTTTGGAATTTTAATGAAAAAATTTATTTTATTATTAATCGCATTAATATTAACAGTTTTTATAACTAGAAGCCAAAATCTGATTGGCTATCATTTAAATGAAATACCAAAAATAATGAAGCAATTGAGACCGGATTATCTGATTGACGATTCAAGCATTAATGATAAATACCCTTCCCTTAAATTTACTGATAAAGATGAAGATAATACATTAATATACTTTCTTGACGAAAACGGATATTGTAAATATTGCAAGCTAATGCTTGCCAGCGGCCAGGCAAAATATGTAGTTGATACACTTTCAAGAAAATATAAATATATTGATACACTTACATGGGAGGATAACAGGAGTAAAAAACCTTCAATTATTAAAATGAAAAATAGTGACTGGTATTTTACTTTGATAATAACTGAAAAATAATAACTATTATATTGTGGAAGCGACTGAATTATTAAAAAAAGTCAGGAAGATTGAAATAAAGACAAAAGGACTCTCAAAGCATATCTTTGCAGGCGAATATCACAGCGCTTTCAAGGGAAAAGGAATGGCTTTCAGCGAGGTAAGGGAATATCAATATGGCGATGATATCAGAAATATAGATTGGAACGTTACTGCAAGGTTCAACCATCCATATATTAAAATTTATGAGGAAGAACGAGAGCTTACCGTTATGCTCCTGATAGATGTCAGCGGTTCAAGGGAATTTGGTACAAAATTACGGTTCAAGCAGGATATTATTACTGAAATAGCCGCTGTTCTCGCTTTCTCGGCAATCCAGAATAATGATAAAATAGGCATAATATTTTTTTCTGATAAAGTGGAAAAATTTATACCTCCCAAAAAAGGAAGGACACATATCTTGAGAATTATCATGGAATTACTCAATTTCAAACCTGAGAACAAAGAAACAAACATCGCAGAATCATTACGATACCTGACAAATGCTATTAAAAAAAGATGCATTGCTTTTATTATTTCCGATTTTATTGACAAAAATTTTGACGATTCACTTAGAATTGCAAACAATAAACATGATATTATAGCACTCAATATTTATGACAAGCGTGAAACCGAACTTCCAAACATAGGATTTATCAGAATTAAAGATGCTGAAACAGGACAGTATTTATGGATTGATACATGGAGCAAAAAAACACGACATAAATATAAGAAACATTGGGAGGAACATCAGAAATATCTTAATGAAATTTTTTTAAAAAGCGGTGTTGACTCTGTCGCTATCCGCACAGATGATGATTATATAAAACCGTTAATCAATCTTTTTAAACGAAGATAAATTGATTTATCCCGTTGGCAGTATAAGAACCA
>JACQWN010000041.1:1213-3522 GCA_016209245.1 Bacteroidia bacterium | reverse complement strand
ATTATTATCTTTCCTGCGCCGCCGGTAATGTTTTCGCCAACATCGCCTGAAACGCTTTTTAAAGCTTCACTGTAAGTTTTACCACCGTCTGTTGAACAATGTATACGAATATTAAACTTTTGTTCAGGGATTGTGCCAAGAATGTCGTAATAAATCAAAACTGAGTCGCCTTGCTGTTGGGAGCGGACATTTGCGATTTTTGGTTTTGTCTGGTTAGTATTTGTTTGTGCTTTACTTTCAATAGTTCCACATAAAAATGCAGTGAAAATGTTCAGAAAGAAAAAAATTAATATTGACCTTTTCATGCCGCTAATCTTCTCTCACCGTAAAATCCTTTTTCTCATCATAAGGAATGATGAAAGTAATAATTTCCACGCCGTTAATTGTTTCTTTATTATCCTTTACCGGTTCATGTAATGAGCCGGATGCAAAGACAAGATAAATCCCGGTCTGCAATCCCAGACTATTGCAGTAATAAGCTAGTTGTCCTTTCCCGCTCTCAAATTTCTTAAAGCTGTAGTAAATTTTACTTTCGATAAGTATTTCCATTCCCTTTATATTGATGAGCAAATCACTTTTACCTAGTCCTGCTTGTGATTCACGGTAACTTTTACCATTTGCCTCCTGAATGAATGCATGGATATATGTTTCAAAACTATAAATCAAGGCAGCCTCTTTAATTGATTTGTAATTCCCGTTTTCATCTTTCTCACGGAATGCCCCAAACCCGCGTCGTTTAACGTACACGCGGTAATCGTCTATTAGCTTGGCTATATTTAATTGCCCGTCGGGTAAAAAATATTCGGGAGCATACACTTTCCTGCTTATATTTCCTTCCTCCCCGTTCATAAATGGATAAAATGCATTGTACAGACGTTTTTTATAAAAAGGAACCCAGAATTCGACTTTATGATTTTCGTTTTCTCTTATTAACCCGTTGGTATGTAAGATTTTGATTTCTTCCTTATCTATTTCGAAGGGCGTTTCCTTTTCTTCAAATAATAATTTCTCTACAAATCCTCTGTGCTGTTTTGCTTTATTCAGAATATTCGCAAAATTTTTATCTATTGCCACATGCAAATACCAATGCTCAACTTCAAGGTAATCTTCATAAATAATTACTTTTTTCCCTGGATTTTTTTCTACGAGTTTGTATGCAAAACCATTAACAAGTCCAGGTTGATTGGCGGTTATCTCAGATATTTTTCGTTTTACTTTCTCTTCGAATATCTGCCCTGTCTCTAATTCATGCTGTCCAAGCAATTCTGCGGTTTCGTCATCGGTGAAATATGGAATATCCAGGTTGTCGGTAATATTAAAGGGACTGGCGTTGTCGCTTACGATCCCGACAATGTTCGAAACTCCAACCAGAATCACACTCTTTAAGCTATGTTTATTACGCGTATGGTAAATTTTTCTTATTGAATGTAAAAATTCATTAAATAGTAACGGATTGTAATTTTCGATTTCATCTATTATTAAAACTAATTTTTGATTTTTTATTTGTGCTATTGCATCGAATAAATCAGGTATATCAGGAGATTTCAAATATGTTTCCCAGTTTTCTGATAATTCTCTGTTAAAGTATTTCAAGATTCCTTCAATAGTTGCATTTTTAAAATCTTCAACAGATGCAATAGCCGGCTTATATCCCATCTTCTTTAATTGTTCGGCAAGAAGATAAAAATATGTGCTTTTCCCTGTCTGCCTCGGCGCCCATATCGTAAAATATCTTTTATTTTGAACTAAATCAATACCTTTTTGTATTAACCCTGTTCTTTCTAATGTATAGTGTTCTTCAGGAATGTTTGGACCTGATGTATTGAAGCGTCTCATAGCTTTGTTTTTTTAACAAAATTTTATAACATATAGTGCAAAAATATAGATTATTTCTTATAAGTTTACACTAATGGACATTTTTATTTAGAATTTTATCAATGAAAGGCTTGTATTCAGCATCCGACAAGAAAGCGATAATTATAAACTTCTTATTCAAATTCTTCCTCAATTTCAGAAATAATCATAAAAATATTCGGCCTTGCCAAACATGAATCTACACTACCATTAGTATTTAATAGTTCGACTTTGCTCACCACAGGTTTTTTTTAACCCCAACCCCTTAATAAGGGGCTATAACTGCGTATTACGTTTTTGTTGAAATTGTGCTTTTACCTCGACCACGCTCGGCACAGGTATTTGCTTTAAAACTCCACTGCTCGTTCGGATTTGTAATCCGAGTGTTTACAGATATCTTACATTCGGATTACAAATCCGAGCGAGCGGGGAAAAGCGATAATTATAAACTTCTT
>JACQWN010000041.1:0-1204 GCA_016209245.1 Bacteroidia bacterium | reverse complement strand
TTATTCAAATTCTTCCTCAATTTCAGAAATAATCATGAAAATATCAGGTATTGTTAAACATGGTTCTACACTCCCATCTGCATAATGAATATGATTAGGAAAATTTTTCAAATCCCTATAGTGCGGAGCATTATCCCATCTTTTTTTTAGTTTGTCAAACTTATCCTGCCAGTGATAACTATATTTTTTCGGGAATAGCTTGTAGTCTTTCTCATTAACATATTCAAAAATTTCTAAAACATCCTCATTTACAAGCTTTATCTTAATTCTGATTTTTCCTTCAGAATATAATATTTCCTTTCTTAAAATCGTATAATTAAGGATAACAGGGCTTTGTATTAGACGCGCCTCTATTTCGTCGTAGTATTGTTCAATAGCTTTGTTCATCAGCTTATTTTTCCTGAAGCACAGCTAACTGAACTTCTGCATTATTTAACATATCAAGGGTGGCTGTCCATTCAATAAAATCTATATTGTCGCCGGCGTTACCGCTCTCAAAGTCATGTTTTAATTTTTCAGAATCTATTTTATACTTTTTTTCAAATTCCTTAATCTGTAATTTCAGAAGGCGTATTTTATGTTTTAGCTTTAGTGCTTCACGCGCAATTATTTTATCTAATGTAATATCTAATACATTATCAGATAATGAATTACGGGCTATTAAATGTTCCAGTCGTTTGATTTTATCTAATGTTGCAGGCATATTAATTTATTTATATTTTTATATAAAAACAGTAGTATGCAAAATTATAAAATAATTTGTAATGTTACAATTATTCATATTTTTTAACCTTTGCCCGCACATCAAATTTTATATTCTTTCCTTCAATTTTCTGCACATCTTTCAATGCATCCCAGATTATTATCTTTCCTGCGCCGCCGGTAATGTTTTCGCCAACGTCGCCCGAAACGCTTTTTAAGGCTTCGCCGTAAATTTTACCGCCATCTGTTGAACAATGTACACGGATATCGAACTTTTGTTCAGGAGTTGTGCCAAGAATGTCGTAATAAATCAGGACTGAGTCGCCTTGTTGTTGGGAGTGGACATTTGAAATGCTCAATTTTTGTGGGTTACTTTTTAATTGATTGTCGCTTAACGGTTGATCATTTATAGCTTCCTTTTTATTTACACTCTTGTTTTCAGCAATTGAATCGGATATAGAAAGTGTATTATCTTTTTCTTCATGTACAACCACCGGGTCAC
>JACQWN010000622.1 GCA_016209245.1 Bacteroidia bacterium | reverse complement strand
AGTTTCGGTTGTCTGCCCGTCAGACCATAAGTAAGAATATGGTGCAGTGCCTCCTGTTGCAGAAACCGCAGCACTATCATTACATTCGCCATAACATAGTGCATTATTTGATGTAATAGACAATACAGGTCCGTTGTTATTACTGACATAAACAGTTGTCGTTTCATAACATCCGGCGGCATCGGTTACGGTTACACTATAAGAACCGGCAGGAATACCGTCAATAAAGTTAGTTATGCCACCGGTTGACCAAAGATAGCTGAAGGGCGTTGTTCCACCACTAATAACCGAAACTGCTGCAAAACCATCAGAATTTCCACAGGAAGCATTGTTTGCTATACTATTTAAACTTAAAGCAGGTGACTCAATTATAATAAATGAACTTGACTCGACACATCCATTTGCATCGGTTATTGTGACAGTATATGTCCCAGTAGAGACGCCCTGTAGGGCGTCTGTACTTTCCCCGGTGTTCCATAAATATGTATATGGTGAAACGCCTCCTGATGTATTGGCTGTAATATTTCCATTATTGTCTCCTGTGCAGATTGCCGCTGTACCGGTTAATGAAAGACCAATAGCCGCCGGTTCTGTAATTGAAATTGTTGAAACCGCAGTGCAACCATTAGCATCGGTAACTGTGACATCATAAACACCATCATTTAATCCTGTCGCGGCATTGTTGGTTTCACCGTTTGACCACAAATACGAGTAAGGAGATATTCCTCCCGATACAGTTACATAAGCCGAACCATCGGCAAAACCGTTGCATGTAATACCGGTACCTGAAATATCTGCTATTAAAGCTGCAGGCTCATTAACCTGGACAGTATTATATGCAGAACATCCTGTATTATCTGTGACAGTAACATAGTAACTACCTGCACATAGATCGGTAATAGTTGATGTTGAAGAACTATCTGACCATGTATAAGAATAAGGAGGTGTACCGCCTGATACATTAACCGATGCCGTTCCATCACAACTGCCGTTACACATTGTATTTGTACTTGAAGAAGTTATAGTCGGACCATTTGAATTAACAACTGAAATGTTTGTATTTGCACTGCATCCTATTGCATCGGTCGCTGTGACACTATATAATCCTGCAGGGATATCTGTAATAAAGCTGGTTGTTGCACCAGTTGACCATAAATAAGCATAAGGTGATAAACCGCCACTAGCTGAAATTAAAATAAGACCATCAGAATTTCCACATGTAGCATTACTTATAAAAGTAGGTGTTATTGTAATTGCAGTCGGTTCGCTTATGCTTGTTGCGTCAACTGATGTACAACCTGAAGCATCTGTTATAGTAACTGAATATGTACCTGCACCAAGCCCGCTTTCAGTGTCGCCGGTTCCTCCTGTTGACCACAGATAAGCATAAGGAGAAGTTCCGCCTGTAACTATGACAGTGACAGTGCCATCGTTAGCGCCATTACAGCTAATATTTGTAGAAGCAAATGCAGTCGTTATAGCTGCAGGTTCAATAATAGTAATACTACCTGTTGAATAGCAACCTGCTGCGTCGGTTACCGTTACATCATAAACTCCTGCTGTCAATCCTGAAATGTTCTGCGTCAGCTCACCATTTGACCATAAGTATGTGTAAGGTAGAATGCCTCCAGTAACATTAGCTGATACAGTACCATCACTATTACCATTGCAGGTTACATCGCTTCCTGAAACAGTTACTATTATACCTGCCGGTTCAGTTATTTCTGCTAAACCATTAGCATCACATCCATCGGCGCCACTAACAGTGACATAATAAGTACCGGCACATAAACCGGAAATTGCAGACTCTGTAACTCCATTACTCCACGAATATGAATAAGGCACTGTTCCGCCTGATGCGGATACCGATGCAGTTCCATCACAAATACCGGCACATAACATATCTGTATGCGTTACAGTTATAGTTGGTGCTCCTGTCTCATTAATAATCGCCGAACCAGTTCCTGTACAACCATTAATATCAGTTACAGTTACACCATATACTCCTGCCGGAACATTATTGATAAAACTGGTCGTTGCCCCGGTTGACCATAAATAAGTATAAGGAGAACTACCTCCCGAAACTGAAGCGACAGCAATACCATTAGAACTACCACATGCTATAGCTGGTGCATTAATAGTAATTACAATAGCTGACGGTTGGGTAATTGAAACTGAATTTTCGCTCGAACATCCCTTATTATCAACAACTGTGACACTATAAACACCGCTTCCGAGATTGTTAATATCTTCGGTTGTTTCGCCATTTGACCATGTATATGTATAAGGTAATGTACCTCCACTTGCTGTCAGGTCGGCAGAACCATCTGTAGCGCCGTTACATGTAACATTTGTTCCTGCAATTGTCGTAACAAGCTGGGCCGGTTGGTTAATTGTAACGGTAGCAGTTGTTGTACAAGAATTTGCATCTGTTACAGTTATGTCATACACACCTGAAGCAAGATTAAACAAATCTTCTGTTGCAGCGCCATTTGACCATTGATAAGTAACCGGTAAAATTCCGCCTGTAACAGTAAGATCGGCTGCGCCATCGGTACTTCCATAACACGTAACATCAGTACCGGTAATTGTTGCAAATATTGAACAAGTAGTACTGCCAACTACAATTGATGCTGTTGAAACACATCCATTAACATCGCTAACGGTAACATTGTATGTCCCGGCAGTAAGATTAAATAAATCTTCATCGGTAGAACTATTCGACCAGAGATATCCGTAAGGAGGCGTACCGCCTGTAACTGAAAGAGCAATAGCGCCATCATTGCCTGATACAGATTCATTTGTGACCGTGTAAGTAATTTCAAGCAATGCCGGCTCACTAACATTTATTGAAGTAGATGCTGTGCATGAATTTGCATCAGTCACAGTTACTGTATATGCACCTGCACTAATTCCTGTCAAATCTTCCGTTGTTTCACCGGTAGACCATAAATAATCATAAGGCAAAGTACCACCGGATACCTGAAGGTCTGCAGAGCCATCTGAATAGCCGTTACATGTAACATTTGTTCCGGAAATCGTGGCAACAATATCGCAGGTTATTAAACTGACCACTATTGAAGCGTTAGCAATGCATCCGTTACTATCAGTAATTGTGATACCATAAGTCCCGGCAGCAAGATTTGCCAAATCTTCAGTAGTTTCACCATTTGACCATAAATATGTGAAAGGTCCGGTTCCACCACTAATAGTCAGATCAATTGCTCCGTCATTACCAATAGGTGTTTCGTCGGTAACAACATAACTAATTTCAAGAATGGCCGGTTGAGTAATTGTAACTGATGCCGATGCCATACATAAATTTACATCAGTAACTGTAACATTATAAATACCGGCAGGAAGACCGGTTAAATCTTCGGTTGTTGCACCTGTTGACCATTGGTAATCAAAAGGCGCTGTTCCGTCTGTTACAGTAACGGTGGCTGATCCTGTCGAAGCCTCGTTGCATGTGACATTTGTTCCAGTTATAGCTGCCGTCATTACACATGACTCACTACTTACAATTATTGATGATATTTCAATACACCCATTTTGATCAGTTACTGTGACAGTATAAATACCTGCAGTAAGATTTGTTAAATCTTCGATGGTTGCACTGTTTGACCAATTATAGGAATAAGGCGAAACGCCTCCTGTAACCGTCAAATCAATTGCGCCGTCATTACCGGATAAAGATTCGTCGGTAACCAGAGAGGTAATTGCAATTATTTCAGGTTCAGTAATAGAAGCAAAAGTAGTTGAATTACAGCCAATAGCATCGGTAACAGTGACATTATAAGTACCTGCAGCTAAACCTGTTATATCCTCTGTTGTTGCACCGCCTGTCCATATATAATTATAAGGTACAATTCCTCCGGTAACAGAAATGCTGATAGAACCATCGGCGCTTCCATTACATAATACATCAGATGTAGCATCTATGGAAATAACAGGAGCGGCGATAAATGTAACATTTACCATATCTGTTCCCTGACATCCATAAGAATTGGTTACAGTAATACTATAGGAACCTGTGGTTGTAACATTTATTGTTTGATTACTTGAACCGTCGCTCCATAAGTAAGAAGTAAAGCCGGTATCTGCGTTTAAAGTTACCGAACCGCCATCGCATAGTTGCTGGTCAGTTCCAAGATTAACTATTGGAACAGGATTAAATGCAACAGTTATAGCATTCGAGGTTGCAGGATTGTTTGATGTACATGTTTCTGAAGAAGTCAATACACATGTTACAACATTTCCATTGGTTAGGGATGAGGATGTAAATACAGGACTATCAGGTGCGCCAATATTTACTCCATTAACATACCACGTATATATTGGTGAAATACCTCCGTTAACAGGTGCTGCCGTAAATGTAATATCCTCACCTTCACATGCGCCTACAGTTGAAATGCTTACACCAACAAGTAAAGGTGAATTAATATTCATAACTATAGCATTTGAAGTTGCAGGATTTCCTGAAACACATGTTAATGACGATGTTAGTATTACTTCTACCTCATCTGTGTCGCTTAATGATGATGTAGTGAAAGTAGAGTTGTCAGGAGCACCAATGCTTATTCCATTTACCAACCAGTCGTAAGTTGGTGTTGAACCGCCATTAACAGGAGTTGCTGTAAATGTAACACTAGTTCCTTGGCATATATTATTGACACTTTCAGTAATAGTAACACTGACAGGCGAAAGAGGAGTTACAGTCATCGTAATAGAATTGGAGTTAGCCGGATTTCCTGTAGCACAACCAATTGAAGATGTTAATATACAAGAAATTATATCACCATCGGATATAGAATTTGTTGTAAAAGTGATATTATCCGGAGCGCCTGCGCTTACTCCATTAATTAACCAGTTATATGAAGGCGATGCACCGCCATTTACAGGTGCTGCTGTGAATGTAATCGTCTGCCCGTTGCAAATAGTAGTAGTTCCTGTAGATATAGTAACACTTACAGGCAAAGAAGAATTAACAGTAATGGTTTCTGAATTGGAAAGTGCAGGATTATTGGTTGCACATGGCTCTGATGATGTCAGCTGACAAGTTACAACATCACCGTCGCTTAGTGAAGATGTGCTATAAACACTATTGTTTGCAGCTCCTACATTAACTCCATTTACATACCATATATATACAGGTGATAATCCCTGATTAGTTGGTGCAGCGGGAAATGTCACAGTTGAACCCGAACAAATGGATGTCGCATCAGCAGTTATTGTAACACATACAGGTAATACCGGATTAACAGTCATATTAATT